>JBBSAN010000529.1:0-5228 GCA_038252265.1 Chloroflexia bacterium | reverse complement strand
CGTGCCGGTCGGGACGACTGGCGTGCCGGTCACGCTCGGCGTGTGAGTCGGGCCGGGGGTGCTCGTCGGGACGGGCGGCGTCGCGGTCGCGCTCGGCGGCGGTGACCCGGCCTGGCCGTATTGCACGTTGATCCGGTAGGCCCCATACGGTGCCTGGGCTTTGAAGTTGGCGGTCCCGATCAGGTAGCTGCCACCGTTAGAAGCCACGACCGCGTTCACCTCCGGGACCGCGTCGTTCCCCACCGGGATCCCGTTCGGGTCGAGCACGGTGCCAGTGCTGTCCAGGCGCGTGGCATACACATCGCTGACCGGGCGGTCGAGGAAGGGCACGGTGCGGTAGTCTTCATAAGCGACCACGTACTCGCTGCCGTCCCAGGCGGCGGCGGGGACGAATTGGGCCTGCGGGGCCGTGGTGACCTGGATGCCGGGGTCGCTGTCGAGCAGCGTGCCGTCGGCCAGGATGCGCCGGGCAAAGATATCGCCGCTCCCGCCGATATTGGGGTCGCTGTTGAAGTAGGAGATGAGCGCCTGGGTCGGCCCGGCGGCCACATCGGGGATCGTCACGTTGGTGCCCGTCACCAGCCCGGCGACCAGGAACGACCCGGCTCCGGTGCCATCCGGGTTGACGAACGCCGCGTAGACGAACGTGGTCGGATCGTCGTGGGTGGGGCTGCGCTGCCACACCGCCAGCCAGCGGTTACCCAGTGCCGTCACTTTTGGCAACTGCGCGTAGTTCTGGCCGATGCTGGTTGCGGTCCCCAGGACCGCGCCGCTGCCGTCCACCCGCACGGCCATCGGGAAGCGGATATGGTTGGTCTGCTCGTAGGTATCGACCACCAGGAAGGTGCTGCCGAGGGCGGCCACGTCGGGCGTATTCCCGCCCATGATATCGATCGGCGTGGCGTCGAGGATCTGGCCCCCCGGCGAGACGCGCTTGCCGAAGATGGCACCGTGGACAAAGCCGCGGTTCACGCTGCTGTCTTCCCAGACGACGAGATAGACGGAGCCGTTCCAGGCCACGCGAGGCCGGACCAGGGTGGCCGAGCCACCCTGGATCAGGAACGGTTCGGCATCAATCGCGGTGCCGTTCGCGTCCAGCCGCTGCGCCTTGATTCGGGTTTCGCCCGAGATGTTGCTGGCAAACACGGTCAGGTAGCCGGTGCCGTCGCCCGCCAGGTCGGGGCGAATCTGCGACGGCGCGCCCGCCGCCACCGCTGCCGCCTGGCCGACCAGGCCGTCCGCCGCGATCGGGGCAGCGAAGATATCGAGGCTCGCCAGCCCGCCCAGGCGGATATCGGTCCAGGCGGTCACCGCGCCGCCACCGGCCCGCGCCGCGATGGTCGAGAGCCGCGCCGAGGTCGCCACAAGGATCCCATTGGGGTCGAGCAGGGCGCCGCTCGTGTTCAGGCGCGCCGCATAGGCACTGTTCAGCGTCGTCACCCAGGCGACGATCCACTGCGTGTCGTCCCAGGCGGCCTGGGGCCGGGGGTCGCCGCCGTGGGAGCCGGACACGTCGAGGCCGCTGGGATCGAGCACCGTGCCGTCATGGGTGACGCGGGCGGCCAGCACGCTGGCGGACAGCTTCGCTGTGACCAGGAAGTCGGTGCCGTTGGAGGCCGCAGTGGCGAAGTTGCCGGGCACCACCTGGAACGCGCTGCCGATAGCCTGCAACGTGGGCGACAGCCGCAGCCCCATGATCCGGTTGTTGCCCGTCCAGACCAGCAAATACTCGTCGCCCGCAAAGGTCAGGCCGGGGTTGGTCGGAATGGCCGGGAAGGCGGCGGTATAGAGCAGCACGCCACCGGGGTCGAGCACCGTGCCGTCGGGGGCAATGCGCATCCCGTTCAGCCCCTCATTGGCGTCCTGACCCATCCAGGCCACCAGCCAGTTGGTACCGTCGCTGGCGACGGTGGGCCGCAGCGCGTTATAGCCGTCCCGGTTGTCCACAACGATGGCCGGGTTATCGAGGACCACCCCGGCGGGCGACACGCGGGCTGCCAGCACGTCGGTCGTGGTCGTGGTGCCGGCCACCCGCTCGGTGATCCAGACGACGAGCCAGTTCTGCCCGTTCCAGGCCACTTGCGGGCGGGTCTGGCTCCAGGGGGCCTGCGCGACCACAATTGGGGTCGTGTCCACCAGTTGCCCGGTGGCGTCTAGCCGAGCGGCATAGATGTCCTTGAGCTGTTGCCCGGCCTCGTAGCCGCCTTGCGGGGCGGCCCCTTCCAGGGTGTTGGTGTAATTGGTCCGCGAGTCTTCCCACACCACCAGATAGCCGTCCCCACCACGGGCCATCTGCGGGGTGTCCTGGTTG
Source organism: Chloroflexia bacterium (assembly GCA_038252265.1). Lineage (GTDB taxonomy): Bacteria > Chloroflexota > Chloroflexia > QHBQ01 > JAICKM01 > JBBSAN01. The sequence continues at coordinate 2,917 of JBBSAN010000529.1, read as the reverse complement.
AACGCTGCCGGCGCAGGCGTGCTGTCACCGGGCAGCAGTGCCGCGGGTGACCCGTTCGGCGTGTTCAGGGGCGCGGGACTGGCCTGGGCGGCTCCCGCCGCCAGCAGCAGGATGATCATCAACAAGATAAAAGCCAGGTTTTTAATCGATGTTTTCATGGTTCTCGGTCCTTTCCGATGGGCGAGCAGCTTATTGTCCAATGAAGGCTCGCCACGGGTATAATAGATAAGTGTGTTCTTACGAGCGCTTGCTCGCCTACTCAGTATAATTCCGGCTATGCTATAATGAACTGTACAAAACTGATACAGAATCCGCAGAGCTTCACGGATCGGTGATTGGGCAGATAGCGGCGCGGCTTGCGCGCCCCTCGCGTCGGCCCTCCGGACTGCCCCAGCGCAGCTAGTCGTGGTGCCGGGAACCCATGAGCAATGGAACCGCATTTGGGTTGTGGCTCAGACAACGCCGGACCCAACTAGGGCTGACCCTGCAAGAACTGGCCGACCAGGTCGAATGCTCCACGGTGTTGATCCGCAAGATCGAAGCGGGTGAGCGGCAGCCGTCCGACGAGATCGCCCTGCGGCTGGCCGCGATCTTCGATCTGCCCGCCGACGAGCACCCGGCCTTTCTGACCTTCGCCGGGGCGGCGTTACCCGCCGACCGGTTGCCCGCGCTGGCCGGGAGCACAGGCCGCGCCCCCTGGCGTGCCCTCTACGCCCAGGCAACCCATCTGCCCACCCCCACGACCGCGTTTATCGGGCGGGCCGACGCGGTGGCGGCTGCCGGGGGCGCGTTGCGCGCCCCCCGCACGCGCCTGCTGACTCTCCTCGGCCCCCCCGGCATGGGCAAGACCCGCCTGGGACTACGCGTGGCCGAGACCCTCGCCCCGGCCTTCCCCGATGGCGTCTTCTTTGTCGGGCTGGCGGCGATCCACGAGCCGGGGCTGGTGCTCTCCGCCATCGCCCGCGCCCTGGGTGTGCCGGAAACGGGCGGCCAACCGTTGATCGCCGCCCTCACCGGCTACCTGGCGCACAAACGGCTCCTCTTGTTGCTCGACAACTTCGAGCAGGTGATCCCTGCTGCCTCATACGTAGCCGGGTTACTAGGGGCGGCTCCCGCGCTGAAAGTGTTGACCACCAGCCGCCAGGCCTTGCAGGTGCGGGGCGAGCGGCTATTCCGGCTGGCCCCGCTCACAGTCCCGGAGTCCGGGCCGGGTGCGGCCCGCCCGGTAGAGGAACTGGCCCAATACGAAGCCGTGCAGTTGTTCGTGGAGCGGGCGACCGCCGTCCACTCGGCGTTCCGGCTGACCACCGAGAATGCCGCCGCCGTGGTCGCGTTGTGCATCCGCCTGGACCGGTTGCCGCTGGCGATTGAACTGGCGGCGGCCCGCTCGGCAGTGTTCTCCCCAGCCGCCATGCTGGCCCGGCTCCAGGGGCCGGGCGGGGGGACCGGGGCGGAGGCCGGGGGGCGGCTCCACCTGCTGGTGCAGGGTCCCCGCGATCTGCCCGCCCGCCAGCAGACGCTCCGCCACGCCATCGGCTGGAGCTACGATCTGCTGGATGACCCGGAGCGCACCCTGTTCCTGGCGCTGTCGGTCTTCCCCGGCGGCTGCACCCCGGCGACCGCCGGGGCCATTGTGGGCGCGGACGGCGGCGCGGCAGGGAATATCGCGGAGGCGCTGCGCGCGCTGGCGAGCAAGAGCCTGTTGCAGGTGCGGGACGACCCGCAGGACGCGCCGCGCTTCTCGATGCTGGAGACCATTCGGGAGTACGCGCGGGAGCAGTTGCAGGCACGCGACCCGGCGCACCGGCTGGATCGCGAACATGCCCGCTATTTCATGGACCTGGCCGAACAGGCCGAGCCGCACCTGATCGGGGCCGGGCAACAGGACTGGCTCACCCGGTTAGAGGCCGAGTACAGCAACCTGCTGGCGGCGCTCCAATGGGCCAGAGCGCAAGGCAGCGCGGGCGACCCCGAAGCCGTGGAAATCGCCCTGCGGCTCGCCGGGGCCTTCTGGCGCTTCTGGTATATCCGTGGCACCATCAGCGAGGGGCGCGAACACCTGGTCGGGGTACTGGCGGTAGCCAGTATAGCGGGTAGCGGGGACCCAAATGCCGCGACGACACCGATCGGGCGCGAGCGCGACCGGCTAGCCCTGGTGGCGAAGGTGCTGAATGGGGCCGGGGCGCTCACCGACCGGCAAGGCGACTATGGGGGCGCGCGCACCCTGCATGAGCAGGCCCTCGCGTTGCGGCGCGAACTGGACGACAAGCAAGGCATTGCCGGTTCGCTCAACAACCTGGGGGGGGTCGCCCGCATGGTGGGCGACTTTGATCGGGCGCAGGCGCTGTTCGTCCAGAGCCTGGCGCTCAAGCGGGAACTCGGCGATCGGCGTGGGATCGCCTATGCGCTCAACAGCCTGGGGACGGTGGCCTTTTCCCTCGGTGATTATGCGGAGGCCACGCGGTTGTTCCAGGAGAGTCTGGCGATCAAGCAGGAGTTGGGCGATCAGGCGGGTAGCGCGGTGACCATTGATAACCTGGGGATGGTGGCCTACGCCGAGCAGGATTACGCCAAAGCGCACCTCTTCCATGCGCAGAGCCTGGTAATGCGGCGAGAGTTGGGCGATCGGTGGGGGATGGCGAAAGCGCTCGACAACCTGGGGAATGTGGCCTACCGGGAAGGGGCCTATGCCACCGCGCTGGAGTTGTATGCGGAGAGCCTGGTCCACTATCGCGAGTTGGGGGATCGCCTGGGCATCGCGGAAAGCCTGGAGGATTTTGCCAAGGTCGCGCGTGCCCAGCGGCGGTTCCAACGGGCGGCGCGGCTCTGGGGAGCGGCGGAAGCACTCCGTGAGACCATTCACACGCCGATCCCCGCCAATGATCGCCCCTCCATCGAGGCCGAAGAGGCCGCGGCG
>JBBSAN010000528.1:0-5241 GCA_038252265.1 Chloroflexia bacterium | reverse complement strand
ACCCATCACCCATCACCCATCACCCATCACAATCCGCAATCCAAAATCCGCAATCCAAAATCGGAGGCCCCCATGCCCGGAATCGCCGTCAACCCCCAGGAATACCAGGACCGCCTGACCACCCTCACCCAGGAACTCCGCCAGGAACAAGAATCCCTCAGCCGCGAAAACAACGAACTCGACAGCCTCGTCCGCGGCACCACCGGCGAAGTCGAAAAACTCAGCCAGCGCGAGCTATCCGTCACCAACCGCATCCGCGACATGGAACTCAACCTCGACAACTACTCCCGCCAGGACATGAAATCCGTCTACACCACCGGCCACGAAATCCAGATGCGCCTCTTCATGATGCGCTCCCAGATGGACCAGCTCCAATCCCGCAAAGCCACCATCAAAACCCGCCAGGCCGCCATCGCCCACACCCTCGAAATCCTCAGCCAGGCCCCCGAAGGCTTCATCCCTGGGCGCCCCAGCACCTCCACCAACCTCGCCGCCCGCGCCGACAGCGTAGGCCGCGAAGCCACCCCCCAGGAAGTCGCCGCCCGCGTCATCCAGGCCCAGGAAGACGAACGCCTCCGCATCTCCCGCGCCCTCCACGACGGCCCCGCCCAGACCATGTCCAACCTCGTCCTCCGCGCCGAAATCTGCGAACGCGCCATGGACATGGACTCCACCCGCGCCCGCGCCGAACTCGCCGCCCTCAAAAGCCTCGTCGGCACCACCCTCCAGGACACCCGCCGCTTCATCTTCGACCTCCGCCCCATGATCCTCGACGACCTCGGCCTCGAAAAAACCCTCCGCCAATACGTCCGCCAATGGGCCGAAAAGAACAAAACCGAAATCAACCTCTCCGTCAGCGGCATCAAAGAGCGCCTGCCCAACGCCATCGAAATCACCTTCTACCGCATCATCCAGGACGCCCTCAACAACGTCGCCGAACACGCCCACGCCGCCCACGTCCAGATCAACGTCGACCTCGAAGACAACGCCCTCATCGCCAGCATCGAAGACGACGGCTCCGGCTTCAACGTCGACAACCTCGACCGCAGCGAAGCCACCCGCGCCCTCGGCATCGCCTCCATGCGCCAGCGCGCCGAAATGCTCGGCGGCCAGGTCCTCGTCGAAAGCCTCGTCGGGCGTGGCACCAAAGTCACCGCCATGGTCCCAGTCTAAAGGTACTATCCCCGCGCCGCCTGCCGCCCGCCCCCCGCCCCACTGGTCCCCCGAATCTGGCTAAAGGTCCTGCCATCTTCGGTACTAGTGGGGCATTGTGCGCCCTGCCGACTCCCTGTATGATTAAGACAAGCAAGCAGCACCTACTACGAAACAAAATCACGCTGCTAGCATCTATTCGGGACACCGACATTATTCTTTATCACAAGGAGACTACGAACATGCGCAAGCTGAACGAACTGCAAAAGGGCCAGGGCCTGGTTGAGTACGCCCTCATTCTCGTCCTCATCGCCATCGTCGTTATCGTCATTCTGGGCATCCTGGGCGGCCAGGTCAACAACATCTTCTCGACCATCGCCAGCGCCCTGTAACATTCGCGCAACTGTAGCACCCCAACAGCCGCCTCCCGGCCCATCGGCGAGGCGGCTGTCTTTTCCGTCTCCGCCCCACAGCGCACCTCCTGGCCCCCACCCACGCCTCGTGACGAGCATCGTAAAAGATTCACAACAACTCCTATAAAAATAGGACCTCTTTGCTATTGCAATCAAAATTGATTCCGTGTATTATATAGCTGAGTAAACAGCTTGCGCAGCCGACTTCAAACGGTGGCACACCGGGAATTTTTCAGGGGTATCGGTGCCCCCTCTCCACTGTGAAGCGTGCCTGTTATTATCGGCCAGGCGATCCTGCCTGAGCTTGGAAGAAAGGAGGACTACGGACATGCGCAAGCTAAACGAACTGCAGAAAGGCCAGGGTCTCGTCGAGTACGCCCTCATTCTCGTTCTCATTGCTATCGTCGTTATCGTCATTCTGGGCATCCTGGGCGGCCAGGTCAACAACATCTTCTCGACTATCGCCAGCGCCCTGTAACTTCTGCACACCGCGCAAACACACGACAGCCCCACCGATTGGTGGGGCTGTTGTCTTTCCGTAGATCGGGGCCGGGCCGCAACGTTCAGCGCGGGCCGAGCCGCCCCACGATGGCCGCCGCCTCCCGGACCCCGGCCCCGGCGGCGCGAACCGGGTCGCGGTGGCGCAGATAGGACGCCATAAACCCGGCGGCAAAGGCATCGCCCGCACCGGTGGTGTCCACGACCGGCCCCGGCAGGGCGGGGATGGCGGCGTAGGCCAGGGGGCGTGCGGATTGATCGAGTGGCGGATGGTGGGAAGGGTCCCAGGCGACCAGGCAGCCCGCCGGGCCGAGCTTCAGGGCGACGACCGGGGCGAGCGGGCGCAGGGCAGCGAGGACCGCCACCGGTTCGGTCAGGCCGGTGAGCACCTGGCCTTCTTCCAGGTTGGGGAAGAGCACGTCGAAGGCAAGGTCGGCCAACAGGTCGCGGAACTGGGCCGGGCCGAAATCGCGGATCAAGTGGGGCGGGGCCGGGTCCATGCTGCACACGATACCCCCGGCAGCGCGGGCCAGAGCCAGGGCGTGGCGGGCGGCAGGGGCCGGGCCAGGGCGCAAGAACGAGTAGCCGGTCAGGTGCAGCCCGGCTAGCCCGGCGAACCAGGCCGGGTCCAGGTCGGCAGGGGCGAGGGTGCGGCTGGCTCCGGCTTCCGACAACATGCGATTGCCGCCCTGCCCGTCCACATCGCACAGCACCAGCACGGTGCCGGTGGGCAGATCGGGCGTGATCCGCACCGCTGCCGTCACCCCCGCCCGCACCAGTTCGTCCACCAGCAGCCGCCCGGCCATGTCATCGCCCACCCGCCCGACAAAGCGCACCGCCGCCCCGGCGCGTGCCGCCCCGACCGCGAAATTGGCGGCGCTACCCCCGGCATAGAGTTGCACCGCGCCTTGCGCCTCGCGAGCGGCGCGCAGATCCCCCTGCACGATGACATCGAGCAGCATGTCCCCCAGGACCAGCAGAGAAACGGGATTCTCCTCTAAAGGCGTATTTGCTACTGACATAGGGTTGTCACTGCGGTCTGCCATAATAAAGGGGTGAAGCGAGAGGCCCCAGGCCGTAGAAAGCTGATGGAACCCTGAAAGGAGACCCAACAATTATGGACGGTTTGCACTTTGTGTTGATGCATGTGCCCGACGTGGCGACGGCGACGACGTTTTATACCCAGAAGCTTGGCTTCGAGGTCGAGGCCCAGCAGCCCGGCTTTGTCCAGTTCAAGGCCGCGAATGGGGGGGCGAACTTCGCCCTCAGCCAGCAAGACCCGACCGAGTCTTTCCAGGCGGTCGAGCTGTGGTGGTTCGTCCCCGATGTGGACGCCGACCACCGCCGGTTGGTCGAGCAGGGCGTGCCCATCGTTCATCCGCCGGTGGATGAGCCGTTTGGGCGCACCCTGGCCTATCAAGACCCGGCGGGCAACACGCTCTACCTGTTGCAACTGCCTGCTGGGGGTTAGGGGTTGGGGGTTGGGGTTGGTGTGGACCGATCCCCGCGCCCGCCGTTCCCGCCGATTGGCGGGGTCAGGCCCCGGCAGGTGACAGAGAACCCGTATTCTGTCGCCTTAGCGGGGCTTCCCGTTTCCATCACGCACCCTGCCGGATGTATTCTACCATAAAAGTGTGGGGAGACAGCGGGGGCGGGCGCAGTCTGGGCGGATGCCTTCGCCTTTGTAGAGGCCAGCCTACCCCCGCTGTCATCCTGAGCGCAGCGAAGGATCTTGTCGCAGCACGGTAGAGGTCAGGGTATTGCCTACCCGCTCACGCACAGATCGCGGCTTATGCAAGCGGCTATGGAAAGGCAAGAAGATCCTTCGCTGCGCTCAGGATGACAGCGGGGGTAGGCTAGCCCCCACCGGCGGGCGGTGCATCGGTTGGCGCTGGCTTATCACCGCCGCCCCCTAATCGGCGGCGTAGAGAGCAGCGATAGCGGCGGCGGCAGCGCGCAGGTCGTCGCGGACGGCGGGCGGGGCGAGTACCTCGACGGCGTTGCCCCAGGAGAGGAGCCAGGGGATGAGGTCGCGGGTGTCGCGGGGGCGGAAGACGAGGACCACACCGTCGGGATGGGTTTCAGCGCGGACATAGCTGTAATGGCCGTCTTCCCGCACCCAGCGCAGGGCGTCGGCGGCGACCCGCACCAGCACATCTTCGGGGCCATGCGTCATCGGCGGGATCCGCCGCAGGGTAAATGTTTGCCGCCGCTCGAAATGCTCGCCGGTGGGGATCACCGCGTCCATGCGGTCGAGCCGGAAGTTACGCATATCCTGGCGCACCCGGCAATAGGCCCCCAGAATCCAGGTACCTTCCATATGGATCAGCCCGTGCGGCTCGACATCGCGCGCGCCCGGTTCCCCGTGGCGGGCGTGGTAGTGCAGGTGGAGTACTTCGCGTTCCAGAATGGCCCGCTGGAGCAGGGCGAGGTGGGCGCGGCTCTCCGGCGGGATCGGCACCGGACGGCTGACAAAGCGAAACGAGTCGAGCAAAAACTCCACTTCCTGGCGGGTGGCATCGGGCAGGAGCTTTTCGATCTTTTTGCTCGCTCGGGTGACGGCCTGCTTATACGGGGCATCCACCTGCTCGGCGACAAAGGCCGACCCCAGCAAGAGCATCCCGGCTTCTTCGGGGGTGAACATGATCGGGGGCAGAAAGTAGCCGGGGGTGAGGGTGTAGCCATAGCCGGGGGTGGAGACGACCGGCACCCCGGCTTCGCACAGGGCCAGCACGTCGCGGTAGACCGTGCGGACGCTGATCTCGAATTGCACCGCCAGGTCTTCGGCGCGGGTGTAGCGCCGGGCCTGGAGTTCGAGCATGATGGCGAGGAGCCGGTCGGTACGATTCATGAAGTTTGAGGGTTCAGGTTTGAAGTTTGAGGTTTGAAGTTTGAGCTTGGGCAAGTTAAGATGTGTTTGGTGGGCGGGCGATCCAAGGGATCGCCCGCCCTGATCCTATTCGCCAGTGGCGGCGATGCGGGCGACCGATTCCGGCGCGGCGGTCTCCACAGCGAGCGGGCGCGGGGCACGCACGGCCAGTGGCAAAAGGAGTAAGGCCAGCACGCCGACAATCACATAGCCCGCCCCCTGCACGTTCAGCACCGGCACCGGCCCGAGCACATCGCCCATCGTTCCAGCAAAGACCATGCCGACAAGCCCGAGCAGCGAGAAGGTGGT
>JBBSAN010000527.1:0-5268 GCA_038252265.1 Chloroflexia bacterium | reverse complement strand
TGCTGATCAACGAATTGCACAGCGTGACCAAAGAGGTGGTGGAAGCGGCCCGTGAAGGCCTGGTCATTGGGGGGCTGTAGAGCAGCAGGGAGTGCCAAATAGCGATCAAGATTCAGTGCCACATAATTCTGAACTTAACACTTGAGTGCTGACGAATGCGGGGTACCGGCGGGAGGGCGCAGGGGCCGCAGTGTGGGTACAGCGGGCCTGTATGGTGCGGTTTTGTTATCTGCGCTGGTTGTGCGCTTTATGCGGCAGCTCGACTATACGCGTGGATGGCGCCGCCAAGCACGTCCCGACGGTTCACCACGCCTTTGCGCGGAACTCGGTCGATTGGAATGGGATAGCACTGTTCAATACCTTGGTGTGGCCTGGCCCGGTTGTAATGCTCGCTATACTCCTGCATGACTCGTCGCAGATGTGTTTCGTTCCGTATCAATAACTGGTCGAGCACTTCTGATCTAGCGCTACGTACCCATCGTTCGGCGAAGGCCTTGGCTTGGGGCGCTCGGTACGGCGTACGAATTATTTCCCCGCCTTCCGCTGCAAACACGGTGTTGAAGCGGGTGGTGAACTTGTTGGCGCAGCAGGAGGATTGGCAGGTCTTTAGGGCGCTCCGCGCGACGGTTAACGGCGCACAGGTCGCGCAGTAACGAGAAGAGCTGCGCGCTGAAGCAGTAACTCAGGCCGGATGCAGGGCATGAGCTATGCCGGGCGACCGATACAGAGCGGGGTTGATCATCGCATTATGCGTGTTCCGGCTTGCGTACGCCAAATCCGCCCACTACAGGGCGCGCGTGCAAAGGCGACCAAGCGCACGTTGTGCTGGGCTAAACGCCAGTCTGGCGCTGTTCAGCCCGTCTTGTCTGCTGCCGCAAAGGCGACCATAAGGAACCTTGGGCGGGCATGGGGTACCGCCGTAGCGAAAAGGCGACCCAAAAGCCGATCCACTCTGTTCAGAATCGTAGAAGCCAAACCTGAAACGTTCTCTGGTTGTGCAAAACTTAGGCTAGGTCAACGGGCGGGATTGGGTGAGCGGGCACGCGGACCCGGCCACCCGAGCCAAGACGACCCTGCTGACCGGACTGAAGCTGCCGCAGGGGCGGGCACGCGATCCGCCGGACACGCTGGTGATTAGCGCAACCGGCGGCAACCGGATCTTCCGGCTTGTCCCCGCGCCGGGGGATTATGGTTATATGCGCGGGCAACGGCCTCTCGCCCGGCGGGTGCTTGACAGAATAGAACAGATGTGCTATGCTCGGCGTCAGCACCGGCCATACCGGAAAGGAGTAAGGAATGAGTAGTGTACGGGTCTTAGTGGGTACGCGCAAGGGCGCGTTCATCCTGACCGCAGACGGTCAGCGCGCACACTGGAACGTGAGTGGTCCGCACTTTGCGGGCTGGGAGATGTACCACCTCAAAGGCTCGCCCGTGGACCCGCAGCGGCTGTATGCCTCGCAGTCCAACGGCTGGTTCGGGCAGACGATGCAACGCTCCGACGACGGCGGCGCGACGTGGGTGCCGGTCGGCAATGCCTTCGTGTATGATGGTATCCCCGGCACGCACCAGTGGTACGACGGCACGCAGCACCCCTGGGAGTTCGCCCGCGTCTGGCATCTCGAACCGTCGCTGACCGATCCCGATACGGTCTACGCCGGGGTGGAAGACGCCGCCCTGTTCCGCAGCACCGACGCCGGCCAGACGTGGCAGGAGCTGTCCGGGCTGCGCCGCCACTCCTCCGGGGCGTCCTGGCAGCCAGGCGCCGGGGGGCTGTGCCTGCACACGATCATCCTCGATCCGAGCCGGCCCGAGCGGATCTTCGTTGCCATCTCGGCGGCGGGGGCCTTCCGCAGCGACGACTCTGGCGAGACCTGGCGGCCGATCAACCGGGGCCTGCGGTCGCAGGGCATTCCCGACGAGGATGCGGAGGTCGGCCACTGTGTCCACCGCCTCGCGATGCACCCGGCGCGCCCGAACGTGCTGTTCATGCAAAAGCACTGGGACGTGATGCGCAGCGATGACGCGGGCGACTCGTGGCACGAGGTGAGCGGCAACCTGCCCAGCGACTTCGGGTTCCCCATCGCCGTCCATGCACACGAGCCGGCGACCGTCTACGTCGTCCCGATCACGAGCGACTCCGCGCACTTCCCGCCCGAGGGCAAGCTACGGGTGTACCGCAGCCGCACGGGCGGCAACGAGTGGGAAGCGCTCACGACCGGTCTGCCGCAAAGCGACTGCTATGTGAACGTGTTGCGCGACGCGATGGCCGTTGACTCGCTCGAGGAGTGCGGCGTGTACTTCGGCACCACCGGCGGGCAGGTGTATGCCTCGGCCAATAGCGGCGACAGCTGGACCCCGATTGTGCGCGATCTGCCGTCCGTCCTGTCCGTGGAAGTCCAGACGCTGCCATGATCCGTGTTGAACTGCCGACCCATTTGCGGACGCTGGCGCACATCGACCACGCGGGCGAGATCGCGCTGCCGATCGAGGGCCCGGCCACCCAGCGCACCATCCTCGACGCCCTCGAAGCCCGCTATCCGATGCTGCGGGGGACCATGCGTGATCAGGTGACGCAGCGCCGCTGGCCGTTCGTGCGCTTCTTCGCCTGCGAACAGGATCTATCGCATGAGCCGCCGGATGCGCCGCTCCCGGCGGCGGTGGCGTCGGGTGCGGAGCCGTTTATGATCATCGGGGCCATGGCCGGCGGCTAGCGGGTCGCGCCGCCGGCCCCAAGCAGCAAGACCGTTCCCCAACGGGAACGGCCTTGCTATTTAGTCGCCCGGCGCCCATGGGGATGCACCCCGACCCGTCAGGGTGTCTCGCAGGCGGGGAAGAAGGTTGGGGCGGCCATCTTTGCCAGCGGGCCGCGAGGGGCGGCGCTGCCCCAGCGGAAGGAGGGACGCGGGAAGGAGTCGCAGGGTTCGCCCGGCCCGCCGCAGGCCTACCCCGAGATAATGCCCCGCCCCGCCAGCCGCTCGATAAAGGGTATTGTCCGGTTAACTGGGGCGACCGAACACGGATTGGAGGATCTTCTACATAAGGGCGGCATGACGACCCCCACTGCTGCTGATCCTGCCCTGTACCAACGTCACCGCTATCCGACCGAAATTATCTCGCCCGCTGTCTGGCTTTATTACCAGTTCACCCTCCGCTATCGCGCTGTTGCAGAGCTTCTTGCAGCGCGTGGTATCCCTGGTAGGGATGCGACTATTCGGCAGGGGTGTCTCAAGTTTGACCCGCTTTACGCTAATCAGCTGCGGCGCCGTCGTCCCCAGACGGGCGACCCGTGGCCCATGAATGAAGTTTTCCTCAAGATTAACGGCGCGACCCCGTACTTGGGGCGCGCAGTAGACCAATACGGTAACGTATTGGCTATATGGGTGGCCTCCAGGCGTGATGCCCAAGCGGCTAAACGCTTTTTCCGCACGTTGCTTAAGGGCGGTCAGTATGTGCCACGCGTCAGCATCACCGACAAGGGGGCCCGTTATGGCGCGGCCACGCGCGAGTGGGGCCGGGAGTAGAGCACCGCCCGCATCAAGGGTTAAACAACCGCGCGGAAAACTCGCATCAACCCACCCGGCAAAAGGAGCGCCCGCTGCGCCGATTCTGGGTCGGCGGGCCTGGCCCAACGGCTTTGGTCAGCCGTTGAGCCAGTACGAGGGCATTTCCGGCGGAGTAGGCACAACCAGGCGGCACGAGAAGACCAGGCCCAACGCCCGGCGCGATTCGCCACTTGGAACGAGCTTACCAGTCTAGAAAAGGCGGCTTAACCCGCAATGATAGTCACGAGAGCCACAACTTTAGTCGGGTAGTGCTGGTTCACGCTCCCGCTCACCGGTGGCCGGACTTAAGTTGACAATACCATGACGCAGGCCCCAGCCGCCCCTGTGGGCCAGCAAGGGCACCAGCGCGATGGCTGCGTCGGTCAGGCTGTACATGACTTTCTGCTTGGGGCTGGGATCGTCGCGACGGGATACCAATCCGGCTTTCTCCAGGCGCGTCAGCCGGTCGGCCAGCATGTTCGAGGCGATCCGCTCCTCCGACCGGGTCAGCAACTCGCGGAAGTGACGGCGGTTGCCGAACATCAGGTCGCGGATGACGATCAGGCTCCAGTGATCTCCCAGCGCCGCGAGAGTCCGATTGATCGGGCCGCCCGAGCGTGGGGCGGTCATGCGCCCTCCAAAACCAATGGCGCTATAAAACCAGGCGATCTAGCTGACAACCGAGTGCCTAACGCAATCAGCACCGCGCGGATGGGCCGCGTAAGGAAAGGAAGTGGGTATGGCTAAGCTCGTGTTCGGAATGAACCAGTCTCTGGACGGCTACGTCGATCATACCGCGTTTGCGCCCAGCCCCACGCTCTTCCGCCACTTCATCGCGGAGGCGCAGGGGCAGGCGGGCAGTGTGTACGGTCGCCACATGTATGAGGTCATGCGCTACTGGGACGATGATCAGCCGGAATGGGAGGCCGCAGAACACGCCTTCGCGGCGGCGTGGCGGACCCAGCCGAAATGGGTCGTCTCGCGCTCGTTGCCGGCGGTCGGTCCCAACGCCCGGCTGGTTGCGGCTGATCTGGCGGGCGCGATCCGCGCGCTGAAGGCCGCGCGCGCCGGGGAGATCGCAGTGGCGGGCCCGCACTTGGCGCACAGCCTCACCGAACTGGGCCTGATCGATGAGTATCGCATCTACCTGCACCCCGTCGTGCTGGGGCACGGCACGCCCTATTTCGCCGGACCCCGGCCGCCGCTCCGCCTGATGGCTCATGATCGGATAGGCGAGGAGGTGATCCGGTTGACCTACGTCCCGGCGTAATCGCGCGACTCGCCGGAGGGAAAGCGCCGCTGACGTCTGGTGTTGGGTGGGACCCAACGCGACGGGAACGGCCCGCTTTGGTCGCGAACCCCGACGACAGGGCGCGGGCCTAAAGGGCAGCTAGCCCCCCAACCCCGCCGGAACCGGTCGGTCGGCAGACGGCCCCGTTGCGGGCATCGCGCGCGCAAGCCGGAAGGGCGACGCCGTGCGGCGAGCGGCGCTCGCGAGCGCCGCTCGCGAAGTAGGAAGGGCCGATGGTATTCGTCAGGGCTATCCCGCGGGGCGCGCCAAATACCGCCGTTTGCCGCAGTGTTCTACGCTAGGGCCGCCGCGCCTACGCCCGCGTCGTTAGCTGGGCGACGACTGGCGCTGCCGGTTAGAACTTTTCCGGCGCAGCAGCGGAGCGCCCAGCATGGCCCTTCCAATCCTTCTCGGCGACACTCCAAACCCGTCCTC
>JBBSAN010000526.1:0-5269 GCA_038252265.1 Chloroflexia bacterium | reverse complement strand
GCGCCCGCTTCCTGGCGCAGTGCCGGGAACTGACGGAGCGCGGGGTGCGCTACAGTGTGGGCACGGTGGGCCTGCACAGCCAGGCCGCCGAGATCGCCGCTCTGCGCGCCGAGTTGCCGCCCGATATCTACCTGTGGATCAACGCCTACCAGCGCACCGGGCGCGACTATTACACCGAGGAGCAAGTGGCGGTGTTCGCCACCATCGATCCGCTGTTCCCGCTCAATGTCGCCCCGCCGCCGAGCCGGGGCCAGCCTTGCCGCGCCGGGGAAACCGTGATCGCCGTCGAGGGCGACGGCACGATCCGCCGCTGTCATTTCGTGCGCCGCCCCATCGGCAACCTCTACACCCCCGGCTGGGAGGCAGCCCTGCGCCCCCGCCCCTGCCCCAACGCCACCTGCCGCTGCCACATCGGCTATGTCCACCGCCCCGACCTGGGCCTCGACGCTGTCTTTGGCGACGGCCTGCTCGAACGGGTCCCCACCCTCCCCCTCTGGCCCGCCCCGCTCCCCACGCCGTAGGCACCAAAACGCCCCTACCGAGACGGCGGGGGCGGATTAAAATCGCCTACAAACAGTGTCATCCTGAGCGCAGCGAAGGATCTTCTCGGCGGGCCGTGGTGATCAGGGTAAGATCCCGATCTTCGATGACGATCTTTTGGCCCCGACAAGATCCTTCGCTGCGCTCAGGATGACAGCTTGGGGGAGTGCTAGCGCGGAGTGACGCGCCGGTAGATCGACGTGTCAGGATGACAGCTTGGGGGAGTGCTAGCGAGTCACGCCGTGCCAGTAGACCTGCGGGGCAGGTCACGGCAGAATAGCCCGGAGCGGGGCGACTACGCCTCCACGACCGGCTGGTAATCGTCGGGGTTGTCGAACCCGGCCAGCCAGGCCACGCCCTGGCGGCAGCTTTGCAGCGTCGGCGGCACACGCAGCATGTACTGGTGGCCGGTGGAGGGGCAGAAGACGGCCACGCAGACCAGCGGCTCATCGTTCGCCAGGGGCACGCGGATCAGGCGGCGGACGCCCCCCATGTCGGTGTCCTGATCCAGCACTTCGCCCTGTGCCTCGGCCAGAAACGCCTCGGTGCCCATCCGCTCCACCAGCACGCGCCGCCGTTCGGTATTGCGGTCGGCCAGGATCTCCGCCGCCGTGATTGTTTCGGGGGCGAACACCACCCGCGCCGCCACCGCCACACCGCGCCAGCGCATCTGGGCATTGGCAAGCGACGCGGGCAAGGCGGTGATCGCGGTGTCGGCCAGGTCTACTTCGGCGGCCCACAGGCCGGGGGGCAACGCTCGCAGGTTCGGGCAGCCGCGCACATCCAGCGCCCACAGATTGGTCATCCAGGCCGGGAGCGCCGTCACTGCCGGGCACTCGCGCAGGAGCAGGCGGCCCAGGCCGGTGATTGGCGCAGCAGGCCACCCCGCGAAGCGGACGCAGCCCGACAGATCCAGTTCGTAGACGGCCAGCCCGCCGGGCAGCGCGGTCAGGCTCGGGCAGTTGCGGGCCAGCAGCGTGCCCACCCGCAGCCCGGCGGGCAACGCGGCCAACCCCGCGTTGTCGCTCACATCCAGCAGATAGTGGACCTGAAGGTCGGCAGGCAACGTGCGTACGCCCGTCCCGCGCATCTCCAACTCGTCGCAGACCAGCCCGGCGGGCAGCGCGGTCAGGGTGACGCAGCCGTTCAGGCACAGCCGCTCGACTCGCAAGCCCGGCGGCAGCGCCGAGATCGCACAATCCGACAGGTCCAGGGTGCCCTTTACCTTGATCCCGGCGGGCGCGCGCCCGGCCAGGATCTGTTCGCGCAACGTGGTCAAGCTCACACGAGACATGGCGGGGGTTCTCCTCAGCAAACGGCGCGTTAATCGCGCACGCGGGTGATCGCGGTAGGGCTGTACTCGCGCTGGATCCAGACCCGATAGGTGCCATGAGGCAGCGTGATCGTGTGGTGTTCTTCGTGGATCACCGTCGCTAGTGCCGCCACCACATCCAGGTAGAGCGTGCCGTTCAGTTCAAACAGGCGGGCCGTGTCTGGATCAGCGATACGGTGGCTGTGCCCCGTCACCTCGCCGCGAGCGAGGATCAGGTGTTGCTGGCGGGTCGCGGCCTGCGGGATCGAATCGACCGAGGCAATCAATACATCACCGTGTCGCCATAACATGGGGTAATCCCTCCTGTAGCGCAAACGAAGAACGGCCATTTGTGAGGCGGGGCGACGAGGTCCAACCTTCGCGCCCCGCCCTCTATGTATCCCCCGGTGGCGGGCACAAGCGGAAGGGTGGGGCGACGCTGGAGACCGACCGCAAGCACAGATGTTGGCCCATCGGGGCAGTGGCGCTGGTCTTTTAGCGGGACAGGCCCTAATGCGGCTGGTGGTGTTCGTTGGTCAGCCGCCGCAGGTTGAGGCCGCTGAGAATCATGCGGATATTGCGGATGGCCGCTTGCACGCGGCGGGTCGCATCTTTGGCGACGGTCGGTGAGCCGCTCAACTCGGTATCAATCAACCGGCGCACATTCTCTTCCATGAGGGCGGCGACGGCGATCAGGCTCTCGGCGGATGCGCCCATCTGGAGCCGCTCTTCGCCCGACTGTTCGATATAGGTTCGCAGCGTGGCGACATCCGCACTCTGGAGCATCTGCGCGAGTTGCTGGTAGTCGCGGGCGAACATGTGGTCCAGCAGGTTCGGGGCCTGGCTGCGGTACCAGGGCATCTGGGCACACGCTTGCGCCGCTGTCCGGCGGGCTAGCACGGGAGTGTGCTGTAAGATAAGTTGCGGTAGTGTAGGCATCGTATTACTTAGCGGCTCCATCCCACCTTTCCTTTCTGCGGCGGGGCGTTGACGGCGGGCGGGTCTGACCGGGGATCTCGATTAATCCGCACGAACGATTGCTTCGATGATAGGCCGGGGGCTTTTGGTCGGAATAATCCGGTTCAAGCGGAAACCGGCAGCGTCCAACAGGGTACGGAACTGCGTTTCGGTGCGCTCGTAGCCGTTGAACAACACCCACATCAGCAAATCTAATTCCACGGCGGGGGACGGCCCGGTAACCCGATCCGGCACGACCAGTTCGACCACCAGGATCTTGCCGCCGGGGGCCATCGCTTGCCGGATGTTATGCAAGATCCGCAGGGCATCGGCATCGGTCCAGTTGTGCAGGATGGCCGACAGGAGATAAATGTCGCCCCCGGCGGGCACGCCCTGGAAGAAATCCCCGTTGACCACCTGGCAGCGGTCGCCCAGGCCGCTCGACTCGAACAGCAGATCCAGGCCCTCGGTGTAGCGGTCGAACAGGACGCCGTGGAGCGCAGGGTTGGCGAGGAGAATCTCGGCCAGAATGGTGCCATAGCCCCCGCCGACATCCACAATCTGCCGGGCCGCCGAATAGTCGTAGTTATCGACCAGGGACCGGGCGGTGCCCTTCGCCTGCTCCAGCATAAACCGTTGCAGCCCCTCGGTGCGATCCGGGTCGGCGGTGAGGTGGTTATAGAACGAGGTGCCATAGACATGGTCAAAGGCGATGTCCCCGGTCTCATAGGCGTGTAGGAGGCCACCCCAGGCGGGATAGTGCTCCTCGCCGCAAAAGATCGCCTGGAGCCGTTGCGAGCCAGGCACGCCTGTCTGGAGCAGTTCGCCCGCCGGGGTGAGGTGGAACAGGTCATCCGCGGTCTGGGCCAGCACCCCGTAATGCGCCAGCCCGCGCATCAGGCGGTGGGTCCGCTCCGGGTCCTGGCCCAGGCTTTGCGCCACCTCTGTGCTGCTGCGCGGCCCCCCGCTGAGCTGGTCGGCCAGACCAATCTTGGCCGCTACATAGACCGTTTGGGAGGCAGCAAAGCCATAAATCAATTGGAGCAACTGCACATTGGGCGGGGCGACGGCGGTGGGACGGGCACTGACGTGGTCAAACGTCGTCTTAAAATCTTCGGCCATAAATATGAGTGTCCTTTCCCCCGGATGGGGCCAGCATGGATGAGCACACACGGCGCAGGGCGCACGCAACGGTCAGCCGGAACAAAGGCCCGCGCCGCCAATGCGCCCGCCCACAAATATTTGCATTCCCTGTTTATATCATAACCGGGGTTCACTGACAAACTACTGACAAGGGGCACGCTGGGGGGGATCGATCGGGGTAGGAATCGGGGGATAGACAGGAGAAAAGACGGCGGCCCTCGGCGGAGCCGCCGCTGCTGTGCTTTTTAGCTGCTATAGCCCGGACGAACCACCCCCGGCAGCCGTTTCCGGCTGCCGGGGGCGGAGGCTAGTGCCGGACGGGGGTCTGGCAGTTGGGGAAGAACGAATTAGCGATGATCTTGGCGGTCTGGGCGCGGGTGATATTGATCCCCGCCCGGAAGTAGGGACGGTTGCCGGGGGCGATACATGGCTCCACCAGCCCTCCACAGGGATAGCCGTTGATGATGCCCCGCGTCGCCAGCCGCTCGATGTAGAGGTAGAAGGTGCTACCGGGGGCGACATCTTCGAACGTCTGGGTGGTTGGCGTTTCGGTCCAGCCCGCCGTCAGCGCATCCATCTTGGCGAGTTGCCCACGGGTCACCGGGCTATCCGGGCGGAAGTAGGGCCGGTTGGCCGGGGCCACGCAGGGTTCCGCGAACCCACCGCAGGGATAACCATTGATATAGCCCCGCGCCGCGATGCGCTCGATCTGCGTCCAGAAGGTGCTGCCGGGCGGCACGTCCTGGAACGTCTGCTGGGTCGAAGGGATCACGTCGTTGTAAGCCGCGGCGTTGCTGAGTACCTTGGCGATCTGGCCGCGCGTGGCGTTGTTGAGCGGGCGGAAGTAGGGCTGGTTGCCGGGGCTGATGCAGGGCTCACCAGGGCTGCCGCAGGGGTAGCCGCTGAGCAGCGCCCGGCAGGTCAGGCAGCGCACGTAGGTATAGAACGGGTCGCTCGGCGGCACATCGACAAAGTAGATCGGGCAGACCGTCAGCGTCGGGGTGATGCTCGGTGTTCCGGTCGCCGGCGGCGAAGTCGGCGTCGGGCTGGCCGGGCGCGGGGTGAACGTCGGCTGAGACGTGGCGGTCACGGTCGCCGTATTCGTGGCGCTGGCACTCGGCACGAGTGTCGGCGTCCCCGTCGGTGTCCGGGTGGCCGTGGCGCTCGGCGCAGTCGTCGGCGTATTCGTGGCCGTCCCTGTTGGCACGACCACCGTGTTCGTCGGCGTCTGGGTCGGCGTTGTGGTGACGGTGGTGCTTGGCACCGTCGTCGCAGTATTGGTGGCAGTAGCGCTTGGCACCGTCGTCGGCGTCTGGG
>JBBSAN010000525.1:0-5279 GCA_038252265.1 Chloroflexia bacterium | reverse complement strand
GCAAATGTAGTGAGTACGCAACTGTTCACGCAACTATTCACGCATCACGTTTCACGTTTCACGCGCCACACGCCCCGGCCCCGATCTCCGCGAGGGAGACCGGGGCCGGGGGTGAGACGCGGGGAGCCGCGCCGGGTTAGGTCTGGTCGTCGGCGGTGGCCTGGCGACGCAGGCGGTACTGCCGCAGCAAGATAGCCGCCAGGGCCAGCGCCAGGCCGGTGGCGATAGGGAACTCCCCACCGGTAGTCGGGATGGGGCTGGTGGTGCCCGCAGTATTGCCGGTGACCCCGCCGGTTGTGCCACCGGTGGTGCCGGTGCCGCCCCGGAGCGTGGGAACGGGCACGGGGGTGCCCCGGCCCGTGACGGGCTTGGGTGTGCCGAAGCCGACGACCGTTGTCTGGACGGTATTCGACTGGAGCGCGGTGGGCGATTGGTCATAGCTGAGCGCCGCGTGGTTCGTCAGGACCGCACCCGCGCCGGCGATAATGCTCGCCTTGAGGGTGACGGTGATCCGATCACTGGGCGCGACGGTACCGAAGTACAACTCCACCCGGTTGGCGCTGAGCTTGACCGTGCCCCGGCTGGTGGTCGTGTTGTTCGGGTCGAGCAGCAGCCCATCCACCAGGGTATCGCTCAGGTTGACGGTGGTCGCGGCGGTGGTCCCACTGTTGAGCACAACGATGGTGTAGTTGAGCGTCTCCCCAGGGTTGGCCGCCGTCTGGTCCACCAGCATGATCACCCGCATGGCCGGTCCGGCGACGGTAGCCGTGCCGATGATCACCGGAACCGGGGTGGTGGTGGTGTTGATGCCCGCGCCTGCCGTGTTCGTCGCACCCGGAGTAGCAAAGCCGGGCGGCGGGGGCGGCGGCGGGATGGGGGTGTTGACCACGCCGATAGTGAAGGTGCAGGACGCCTGGGCCTGGCCGTAGCCGTTATCGGGCGAACGGATCGACAGGATAGCGCTGTAGCTGCCATCGGGCAGAGCGCCTGCCGCCACGGTGTAGCTGCCGACATTGCCCAGTTCCCCGCTATCGAGCACGCTGGTGGTGCCCGAGTAGACGTACAGGTGATAAAGATCGGTGTCATTGCGCTTGTCCCAGGTGAGCGCGCCCGGCAGGGTCAGGCTCCCGCTGCGGCACACGCCGGTAAAGTTCACATCGGCCACGTCAATATCGGCCAGGGGTTTGTTGTCGCACGCGACATAGGTGAAGCCGGGGCCATACCAGACCGCCACCGTCCCCCCTACGCCGCCACCGTAGCGGACATAGTAGCGGGCATCAGCAGGCGATGCGGCCACGCCGTAGAAGTGGTAGACGCCGTTCGCGTCGGTCTGGGTCGTGGCGATCAACGTGTCAGCCCCGCTGTTCGCCTTGCTGCGTAGCTCGGCTGTGGCGTTTGCCGCCGGACCGGTGCCGATCCGCAGGGAACCGGTGATGTCGCCGCAGCCCGGAGTGGCGGTCGCACCGCCGCCGCCACCGCCACCGCCACCGCCACCACCGCCACCACCGCCGTTAGGCGTCGGGGTGCGGGTGGGCGTATTGGTCGCGGGGGTGCCCGGCGGGAGGGTGGGCGTGTCGGTCGGGGTCTCCGTCGGCGTATCGCTGGGCGGCGTCGGGCCGCCAGGTGTGGCGCTGGGGCCGGGCGGGCTGGGCGTCGGGCTGGGGCCAGCAGTATCGGTCGCGGTCGGCGTCAGCGTCGGCAGCACCACCGCCGTATCGCGCGGCGTCGCGGTGGCCGTGCCCGGCGTATCGGTCGGCCCGCTGGTCGGCGTATCGGTCACTAGCCCAACAGTCGGCGTATCCGTCGCCGGCCCGGTGGTCGGCGTATCCGTCGCCGGCCCGATGGTCGGGGTATCGGTCGCCGGCCCGGTGGTCGGGGTATCGGTCGGCACGCCGGTGGTCGGCGTGTCGGTCGGCACCGGCGTACTGGTCGGCCCGGCGGTGGGGGTGTCGCTCGGTGTGGGGGTGTCGCTCGGCGTGGAGGTGGGAGCCACCACATTGACGCTGCCCGACACCTGCTGCTGGGCACCACCCGACCAGACATAGGACGCCGTATTCTGGATCGCCCCGCTGGCCCCCTGGTTCACGGTGACATTGATCGTGACCGAGCCAGACTGGTTCGCGTTCAGGCTGCCGCCCCGGCACTCAACGGTGGTGCCGTTCAGGCCGCAGTTCAACCCGCCCAGCCCAAGCTGGCTGGAACTAACATAGGTCACCTGCGCGGGCAGCGGATCATCCACGCTGAAGACGGCGATGTCGGCATCGGTCGAGAAGCCGAGCGTCCAGACCAGGGTCTGGCCGGACGCGACTGGATCGGGTGCCCCGCTCTTGGTGGCGGTCACATTGGCCTGGGGGGCCTGGGCCGCGCCCTGCCGGGCGGGGTTGCCCCCGCTGGTGGCGATCGCCAGCAACCCGACCAGCAATAACACCCCGGCCAACGTCATGACCCCCAGTTCGGCCAGGGTCCAACGGGGGACGCCGCGCGCCGATCCCGCCGGCGTGCCGCCCAGAGGCCGCCCGACCCTCCCGCTCAGGGAGCGCAAAAAGCTTTTCATCGAGGGTTTCCTCCTTCCCGGTGCCCGGCCATGAAGAGCGCGGACCACGGATTTCCGTATCATGGTTCGGCGATATTCGCCGGGCCGGGTCCCGCTCGTGCTCGGCTACGCGCGTTCGGGTAACCAATGAGGGGCCGCGACGCGGTACGCCGCAACGACTATACGCTGCTTGCTGCCAGTTACGCGACATAACTTGCAAGCGGAACGCCCAAAAATGCGCCCTGTGTGGGGAAACCCACCTCCTCTACTGCGGGGCTGCCCGGCAGCGCCCGATACACTTAGCGGTCGGGACTGACGTAGAACGGATCGAGGTCGGCAACAATAATCAGCCGGTTAGTAGCCAGGCCAATCGGCGTGCAGGTGATCAGGGTCAGGCGGGCGTCGTCGGTGGGGTTCATCACATCAATGCGCGTGGGTTTGACGATCGTGCTGCCCCGGACAATATAGCGATAGATTCCCAGCCCGGTATAGAGGAAAATCTCGTCGCCCTCTTTCAGCTTATCGAGATTCAGGAAGACTTTACCCCGGATATCGCGGTGCCCGGCGATGACCACGTTGCCCATTTCGCCGGGGTTGGCCGTGCCGGTATGGTGCCCGGCCATAAAGTCGGCCACTTCCCAGTTGGCCTGATCGGCGGCGAATTGCAGTTCGACTTCGCGCACCCGGATATCCATCTTGAGCTTGGGCACGACCATGCGGATCGGCAAGCGCAAGGTGGGGTCTTCGGTCGGGGCCGGGCTGGGGATCAGCGTGGGCGGCACGGTGGGCAGCGGCACGGTGGGGATCACGACCGCGCCGGGCAGCGGTGGCACCCGCGAGTCACTCTGCCCGGCGGGCGCGGGGGGCGCGCCCAGCGGGGCAGCCAGGTGTGGCCCGTTGGGGGGCGGGGCGGTAGCGGTGGGGCTGGGCGAAAAGGCACCAGACCCTTTGGGCACAATAGCGGGCCGGGCCAGCGGCGTCAGGCTGTTGTGGGGCCGGGCGGGGGTGCCGGGGGTGCCGAGCGAGGCGCTGGCGAATAGGTCCCCGCCGGTGTCGGTCGGCTCAAAATAGGAGCTATACGTCCACTCCCCCACGACCAGCAGCAGCACCAGTACAATGGCGATCTCGGCCAGTTGCAGGCTCCGGTCCACCACCCGCTGGACGCTGGGGCGGTGCATCCAGACGGGACCATGCGCCGGGTGCGCGCCGCCAGGGCTAGCCAGCCGGGCACGGCCAAAGCGATTGGCTGCCGGGGGCGGGGCCACGGGAGCCGGGAGGGGCGGCAAGGAGCGGGTGGGCGTGCTCAGGCGTTCGGTCAGGCGTGTCGTGGGGGGAGCGTCTGCCGCCCCGGCCAGGCCGGTCAGGCCCTGGGGCATGGCGACCGCTGAGACACCCGGTGAGGGGGTGCCTTTCTGGTTGCGCCCGGCAATCGTGCGCAGCATCCGTTGTCCCTGGCGTCGGCGCTTGTCAGCAAGCAACGACTCCAGATCGGAGATGGTTAAGTGATCCAAATCCGTATCCGGTGGTGGAGCGTCCATCGCGCAACTCCCGGGCATGGGGTCCCGTCGCGTGAGGGCTTTTGTAGTTATGTCGCGTAACGCTAGTATACCACCGAATTTTTAGCCTGTCAATGGGTTTGTTCCGCCCTGTGCGACTGGACATTTCGATGGATTCCGCCGCGAGCCGGGGGCCGGGACGGGCGGAACTACAAGCACTGTTACACGCAACACACCATGACCCTGACGGGCGGTCCGCTGCCGATAGCGGCTTATAAAGGGACTTCAAAGAGCTGCGTGGTCACCAGCGTATCGTGAACGGTGACCACACGGTAATGCAACGGCTGGATACAGAGCAAGAGTTGATCCTGAAGCGCCACCTGCGGGGCGGTCGAGCGCAGGCCCCAGACGGGGATGCCCGCGACATACACTTCGGTGGTGGCGTGGGTGGGCCCGCAGAAAATGCCGAGCACGTTCCGGCCCTTCACCACCTCCCAGAAGCGATCCACGTCGGCGGCGATCATCCAATCCAACAGGCGGCTGCCGACCGGCACCGCATGGTGGTGCATCAACACGATCGAGGGCTGATCGTCGCGCAACGCCGCTTGCAGGAAGTCGAGCAGGGCCGGGCTGGCAAGCGCCCGGGCTTGTGGCCCCCAATCGATACACACAAACTGGATGCCTTTGTGCTGAAAGGTCACATTCATCAATGGGGCGGGCGGGACGCCGGGGAACAGGTGTTGATAAAACAGATCCCGGTCGTCATGGTTGCCGGGCAGGATGTAGAGCGGGAGACCAGGCAGGCCCTCCCCCATAACGCGGTGGGGGCCGGGCAGTTGGGCCGCTGTGGCTTCCAGATCAAGGATGGTGCGGAACGTCTCATAGCTGCGGGCGGCGGCGAAATCCACAATATCGCCGGTGCTGACCAGGAAATCCGCCTGCACGGCAGGGTTGTGGGCGATGTGGCGCAAGAGCGTCCGCAGCGCATAGGCGGTCGAATAACCGTCGGTGAGCACCGCTTCGGAGTCACGGAGATGGTGATCGGTCATCTGGATGAAGGAAAAGGTCATCGCGGGGTCCTTTAAGGGTGCGCCAGGGGAACAGTCCCCCGGTGCAAGGGTAGCCGATGCTGAGTCTATTGTAGCACGTTTGCCCGCCAGGAGTCACCCGCCGGGCGCAGGGATAGCGCGGGGCAACCCGGCGCGCACGCCAGGGCTTATGTATTCTTGCGGTAGGGGCCGACCCGTGTG
>JBBSAN010000524.1:0-5288 GCA_038252265.1 Chloroflexia bacterium | reverse complement strand
TCTGGGATGTGCCGAACCGCAGCCGCCTGCGGACCTGGATGGCAGCGGATAGCAGCATCCTCAACCTGGCTTTTTCGCCCGACGGCACGCGGCTGGCTGCCGCCGCCGCCGACACGACGGTCAAGGTGTGGGACGTGGCAAGCGGCAAACTCCAGCGCGCCCTGCCCGGTTTCCGCTCGGCGGCCTACGGGGTGGAGTGGTCGCCCGACGGCAAATGGCTGGCGGCGGCAGGCTGGGACGGTGTGGCGCTGGTCTGGCGGGTGAGCGATTGGGCACCCATCGCCCGGCTGAGCACCAGCGGTGGGCGGATGGGCGAGGTCCACTGGTCGCCCGATGGGTTGACCCTGGCGACGGGCGGCGTGGGGCGGCTCGACCTGTGGGACACGGGCAGTTGGGCACGCCGCCGCACGCTGAAGGGGCCGGAGGGGCCGATCCTGGCCTTCGCCTGGTCGCCCGACAGTACGGCCCTCGTGTCGATGGGCGACTCGAACCAGGTGCTGCTGTGGAATGCCCGCACCGGTCAGATCACTCGGACGCTGGCTGGGCTGGCGGGGCCGCCGACCGCTGTGGCCTGGTCGGGCGATGGGCGGTTGGTGGCCGGGGTGACGACCGCCCGGGCGCTGGTGTTGTGGACCGCCGCGACGGGGGCGGTGGCGCAGCGGTATACGTCCGGGCTGCCGCTCTATGCCGCCACCTTCGCGCCCGATAACCGTACCCTGGCCGTCGGCGGCGGGGATGATACGGGCGGGCGGTTGTCGCTCTGGCGGGTTGCGCCGTGAGACGTGAGGTGTGATGCGTGATGCGTGATACGTGATGCGTGATCTACTGCGTAGGGCGGGGAGATGCGGCGTACTGCCCACTGCCTACTGCCCACTGCCTACTGCGTAGAGGAGGGTTGCGGCGTGTGGCTGGTGGTGGCGCTGGTGCTGGTGGGGGTGTCGATCCTGTGGTATGTGGGGATCGCGCGGGTGCTGGCGGTGCAGTGGACCCAACGTAGCGGGGCGACGGTCGCCCCACCACCGGGGCCGGTGAGCGCGGGGCCGCCGCCGGACTCGCGGTCGCTGGGGCTGGAGGGGGTGCTGCCTGCGGTGCCCGAAGTGTTTGCTGCGCCTGATCCCCGCCTGGGGGAGCCGGACGCATCGGCCCCGTGCTCCCTGGGGCTGGAACCCGCCGCGCCCCCGTCTGCCGCCCCCCCGGTCTCGTTCTCCCCGCCCGCGCCCTACCCGGCCTATCCCCCGCCCGCGCCCGTCCCGGCCTATCCCCCGCCGCCGCCGTCCGGTCCACCCACCGAGCCGCTGCCATTGTCGCCCGCCGCCCCGACCCGCGCTAGGCCCGCGTCGGTCTCCCAGGGGCGATCCCTGCGGCTGCCCCGGCCCGATCTGGCGCGGCTGTTTGGGTGGCGGGCGGCTCCACCCGCCCCGCTCGATGCCTTGCTGCTGGCGGCTGCCGGGTCGCCGGTCCTCCCCACCTATGCCTGGCCTGTGGTCGTGGACCGGGAGTTCCGCGTCGATTACACCCGCCGGGTCTATCTGAACCAGGCCTGCTACATCATCGTGCGGATCGGCCCGGAAAACCGGGATCTGGCCCCGCTGACGCTCGCCGAGCAGCAGGTGCTGGTGGCGACGGCCAGCCAGCGGCTGCGCTTCGCCGCTCCGGAGCCGGAACCGCGAGTCCAGGTGGCGCTGCAATTCGCGGAGGGCACCTTCTACGCCACCCGCACCACGGCGGAAGGCGTGCTCACCCGCGACCAGGAAGCCCGCTTTGTCTTTGTCGTCAAGCCGCTGAAGGGCGAAGATAGTGTCCTGACCATTGTCGTCTCCTATGTGGAGATGGTAACGGAGCCGGAGCATGTTGCCCAGCGCGTGGTCATCGAGCGGACGATCCGCCTGCCCGGCGGGGAGGAGCGGCACGAGCAGGAGGAGCAACGGACCTATGCCCCGGCGGCACCGGTGGCGCACCTCCACCCCGTGCTAACCACCGAGCGGGTGATCGCGGTGAAGAGCCTGCTGCGGCTCAACGCGGCGGAGTTGGGGTTGATCCAGAAAGGGGCCGGGCTGCTGCTCACCGTCCTGCTGCTCTTGCTGGGCGTGCAGCAAGGCCAGGGCCTGGATCTCCCGTATATCATCATGGCGTTGGCCCCGCTGCTGGGCATCCCGCTGGGCGCGGTGGCGCAGCAGCTTTTTAAGGCGGCGAGCGACTAGGCGAAGGGAGCACCCATGCCTGCACAGGAGGGCGACCGCTGGGCGCAATGGCTGTTGCACCGGCGTTTCGGCGGCGATCCGGTGGCACAGGCCGAGATGCTGCGGATCCTCTATGGGGTACGCGACCGGGTGCTTGACGGAGCGCACCTGGCTTCCGGCGAGACGCTGCTGGACGTGGGCACCGGCGACGGGCTGATCGCCTTTGGCGCGCTCGACTGGGTAGGGGCCGAGGGGCGCATCCTGTTCAGCGATATATCGCAGGACCTGTTGGACCACTGCCGGGAGTTGGCCGAGCAGATGGGGGTGGCGGCACAGTGCCGCTTCGTGCCGTCCTCTGCCGACGCGCTGACCCTGTTTGCCCCCGAGTCGGTCGATGTGGTCACGACCCGTTCGGTGCTGATCTATGTGCAGGCCAAGGCGCAGGCGTTCCGCGAGTTCTACCGGGTGTTGCGACCCGGTGGGCGCGTCTCGCTTTTCGAGCCGATCAATCGCTTCGGCTACCCGGAGCCGGATGACCGTTTCTGGGGCTACGATGTGACGCCGGTGGCCGACCTGGCGGCGCAGGCGCGGGCGACGCTCCGCCGCCAGCAATCACCCGCCGCCCGGACGATGCTGGACTTCGATGAGCGCGACTTGATCACCTTCGCGGAGGAGGCCGGGTTCCGCGACGTGCGGCTCACCCTCGACGTGGTGATTAAGCCGGGTGGGCTGTTCGGCGCAGAACCGTCCTGGGAGACGTTCGCCCATACCGCGCCCAACCCGTTGGCCCCGACGCTGGCCGAGGTCCTCGCTGCCGCACTGTCGCCTGCTGCGGCGGCGCGCTTCGTGGCCCACCTGCGCCCGCTCGTCGAAGCAGGGGCGGGCACCCGGCGCTCCGCCCAGGCCTTTTTGGTGGCGGTGAAGTAAGTTACTCCCCTAAAAGGTGCCCAGGCCCGCTTGAATATGGTACAATGCGCTATGTGCGATGACCTATGGTGTTGGCTGCTTTTATTATCCTTTTAGCCACTTACATATGGAGGAATCTGATGAAGTGCCCCTATCCTGATTGCACCGGGCAAGTGACGCTCGGCGAGCAATTCTGCGGCGAGTGCGGGCGGGCGCTGACCTGGGAGAACGGTCAGCCCCAGCCCGTGGGTGCCTCCCCCGGGTCGGCCCCCGATCCGGGCGCGACCCGCGCGATGGGCGACGTGCCTATACCGGTCCTGCCACCCCCGCCGCCCCCAACTCCCCCCGGCGGCGCGGGGATCTATCCCTCGTCCGCCCCGACGGAAGCCTATCCCGTCCAGTCCGGCACGCCCCAGCCGGGCGGATCGGCGGCCTACACGCCACCCGGCACCCCGCCGTATACTGCGCCGATGGGGGCCACCCCCCCGTATACCGCGCCGATGGGGGCCACCCCGCCGATGGGGGCCACCCCGCCGTATACCGCGCCGATGGGGGCCACCCCCCCGATGGGGGCCACCCCGCCGACCTATACCGCGCCCATGGGTGCGCCGCCCCCGGCAGCCCCGGCGCGGCGCGGCCCTAATCCGCTGCTCCTGATCGTGGTCGGAGGGGTCGCCGGGATCGTGCTGCTCTGTGTGGCCTGCTTTGGCCTGGGCATCATTGGATCACTGGTGAGCGGGACGGCCACCGCGACCCTCGCCCCCCTGCCAACGCGGGTGACGATCAAGCTGCCCACGGCCACGACCCGCGCCCTGGTCCGCGCCACCGCGACCACGGCCCCGCTGGTGGCAGACACGCCGGTGCTGCCGTCCGATACGCCGGTGCTGCCGTCGGATACGCCGATCCTGCCCGAAGACACGCCGGTGGTGACGGATGTGACACCGGGCGAGCCGACTCCCGACGCCGAGGCGACCGCTGCCGCGTCGGACTTCGACCTGGATTTCACCGACTATAGTGACGCGTCGGGCGGCGAAGTGGTTGTCGGCACCATCCATAACAAAGGCTCGGATCGGCTGGAGAACATCAAGGTCACCGCCGAGTTGCTGGACGCCACCGGCGCGACCGTGGGCACCGGCGACGATATCATGCTGCCCCTGGCGATCATGGAGGGCGACCAGACCCTGCCGTTCCAGGTGCGGATCGCCTCGCCGGGCGAGGGGGCCGAACGGATCCATGTCCAGGTCCATGCCGATGTCTACGATGCCACCGGCTTCCACATCTTCGATCCGGCCCAGAAGCTCACGGTGGAGGGCACCACGTTGGGCAAAGGCGCGCTCGGTCCCAACATCACCGGGCGGGTCCGCAACGATGGGAGCACGGCGGCCACCCTCGTCAACGTGATCGCCGCTGGCTATGATGCGGATGGGCAGTTGGTGGATACCGGCACGGGCTATATCACGAGTGACGTAGAGGCGGGTAGCACCACCCCGTTCGAGTTGATGTTCCTGCGCCCCGATGTGACCATCACCAAGTTCGACATCTGGGTGATCGGGCAGGCGAAGCCGTAAGCGCCTTGACCCGCCTCACCGCCCCGCCGCCGCCCGGTGCCCACCGCACCCGGGCGGCGGCGGATTGCCTTGCGCTGCCCCCGGTCCACCGTTTCGTGCGAAAGCCAGCCCGCCAAACAAACCCGCTGTTTTCTTCCTGACGAACACTATTATATTATCGATCGAGTTACAATACAAATGAGCACAGAGTGTTGGCAGAGGAAAAGCGACGGGTGACGATTCCCGGCGGGTTCGGCGCGGGGGTGGGCGCGGCGATTGCGATGATGCTGGTGATGGCGGTGCTCCGCTTCACCACCAACACCGCCTCGATCCCGGAGATCATGGAGCAACCGCTGCTCCATCTGTTGCCGGGGTCGGTCGAGTCCTTCTTTATCAACAACCTGGGGGTGGGCGGCAAGGCCCTCTTGCTGGTCTCGATTATCGAGGGCACGCTGCTGCTGGGCGGAGGGCTAGGCTATTTGTTTGCCCGCATCTGGCGGACCGATGTGGCCGTGCCCAACTGGCGGCTGCTGTCGGGCGTGCTCTACGGGCTGATCATCGGCGCGGTGCTGGGCCTGGTCTTCCTGCCGCTGATGAACCAGGGCGTGCTGGGCCTCGACCCCGCGCCCGACGCGATCCGCGTCACCGCCCCGCC
>JBBSAN010000523.1:0-5311 GCA_038252265.1 Chloroflexia bacterium | reverse complement strand
GGACCGGTCGCCCCAGGCGGTGGTGTAGGCTGTCCAAAAGGCACGGGCGGTGGGCTGCAAGGCCAGCGCCGGATCGGGCGGTACCGGGCCAGCCGTCGCCCAGGCGGCCAACCACCCCGCCAGCAGGGTTCCCGCGTCCCAGGCCGGATCGCCCCAACCGGCGAACTCCCAATCCACAAAATGGACCACCGGTGCCTCGCTCCCGGCCTGGGGCGGGCCGATCAGGCAATTGTCGCCCTTCAGGTCGCCATGCACCAGCGTGGTGGGCCGCCAGTTTGCCGTGAGGGTAGCGAAGCCTGGTAGGAAGGCCGGATAGCGATGGAGGATTGCCAGGGCGTGTGCCTGGCCGGGGCTGATGCTGGTCACCGTGGCTGGTGTCGGCGGGGTCAAGATCCAGGGACGGGGCGCGGCAGGCCGATCTTCTAGCGGCGTACTCTCTGGATCGACTGCGGCGAGAGCGTGCTGGAACGTACCGAGGGTGGTGCCCAGGTGGGCGGCCAGGGTAGGGGGCAGGATGCCGGTCGGGGCTGCCAGTGTCAGGGTCTGTGCGGCCAGCAGTTCCAACACCAGGATCTGCGGGGCCGGATCATAGTAATGAAGCGGTGGGGCCAGCGCCGCAGCGGAGGCCAGGGCCGGGTCGTCGCGGAACCGGGCCAGCCAGCCCGCCTCCACCACCAGCGAGGCGATGGCGTCGGAGGACCAGTCCCGCACCTGCTTGACGAACAGTCCTGGTCCTCCGCGCCGGATCACCCGGAAGGTGCGGTTGCGCCGTACCTGGGGGACGATCCACAGGTCACCGGCCACGACCGCTTCCGCTCCCGCCGAGAGCAAGTCGTGATCACGAAGGTAGTAGTAGAGGTTCGCTGTGGTAAGCAACATCTCTGGTTATTCCAGCCCGGTTATGCTCCGTGCAGGCACTGTGGTCCAAGACTATCCGGGACAATTAGGGCTTCCGCAGCCGCTGGACGGGGCGCAGCCGGGCACGAATGACGCGCCACCCCCGCCCCTGGGCCGTCCGCCGGAGGTCGTCCAGGCGGCACTGTCGCCGCCGTACTCGCTGCTGATCGGGCCGTTGAGCAGGTAGGCCGCCGTGGTGTGCGCCTCCCCGATGATCACCGCTGCATCGGCCTCAATCCAGATGTGCGCCAGTTCGAGCGGGGCCATCTCCGACTGTTCCTTGATGCCGTGGAGCAGCTTGTTGTTGGGGATATCCAGGTAGTGGCGCAAGCTGGGGTCGCGGTAGAGCCGGAAATGGTCCGGCGTATCGGCCCGGCCCACGTAGCCCTGCAAATAGAGCGCATGGCCCATCCGCCGTCGGGTCCCCTCTACGGTCGTGACCCATGTCGGCGCGAGGCCAGCGGGGTTGGTGCCACTCGGTAGGTTAGCGCTCGTTGGTGCGCTGGTGCTCTCAGAAGGGACAACCGGATTTGAATGACTGGTCATTGCACGACTCCCTTGTGTACTAGATGGGGCGACACTCGTAGGCTGCCCATAGGCCGCCCAATAGACGAGTTGCGGCGGGTCCGTCGGCACCGCTGCGCCTTCGATGCGTAACCGCCAGAGGCCGGGCGTTTCCGGGGCGGGCAGGCGCACCCGCTGAAACACGCTGGACGGCCAGCCCCCCTCCACCTGAGTCCCGTCGGGGGCTACCAGGGTGAGGATGATCTGATTAGGATAGGGGTGAACAGGAGGGGTTTCTAACCCTAAAATGGCTGGCTCCGCCCACCAGCAGGCGGCGTCGAGTTGATCGATCTCGATCCCTGGGTCGAGAGTCAGTGTGACCGTTTCCCCTTCGGCGACCTGCACTTTGCCCCACCAGCGCGGGCCGTCCGTCGGGAACCGCAGTTCGCCCGCCCCGTCGCGGGTGTAATTGTTCCAGAATTCGATATTCTGCCCGGCCAGGATCAGGTGGGCATAGACGTGCCCGGCGTCATAGCTGGGGGGATTGCGGGTCGCCAGCCAGGCGCGCAGCAGCGCCGCCGCCCCGCCGACGATGGGGGTGGCGCCGCTGGTCTCGCGCAGCGGACGCGCACCCGGTCCGGGATTTGGGGGGGGCAGGGTGCGATAGGCGGTCGGCCCTTGGATATCCGGCTTAATCCGCCCATCGTCCGTACCATAACTTTGTGCGGATGCGTCAGTACCGCCGGTAATATCAAATGCACCGACCCCGATGACTTTGTGGGCATTGCCGGGGCTGGTCGTCCACCAGGGCTGATCCTCACCCACCACACTGCGGGGAGTAAAGCGGGTGTTCCCGTTGGCGGCGATGACGACCAACCCGGCGTCGAAGGCCCGGTCGGCGGCAGCCGAGATGGCGCTGTGGGCGAGTCGTTTCCCCTGGAGCGGCGCCACAATCACGCTATAGATGCCATTGGCTGCAATGATTGTCTCAAACGCGCGGACGGCTGCATCCGCATCCAACTCCGCGCTGCCATCCGCGTCCAGCCCGTAGACGGTAAAGCTATCCACCGGTAGGGTGGTGATCCCCGCATAGTCTGTATCGCGGGTGTCTGCGGTCAACACCGCCGCCGTGCGCGTGCCGTGTGCCCCCAGATCCTCGATCGCCCCTAACACACAGCTCTGTGTCGGGGCGAGACCCACACACTGATAGCGCCCTGCCACATGGTTCAGTACGGAAGCAAGCTCGGGCTGGTTCTGCGGATCGGGCTGTTCAACGCCGGTATCCAGCAGCGCGATCCGTCCGGTGGTCAGCCCCTGGGTCCGCAACCAATCCAGGCGGATGCGGGTGCTGGCATCGTCCGTTGCATCAGGATCGGCGATGTTATCAGGCGCGGGGATGTCGGGGCCATTAGGCGGCAACTCGCCCGCCCGCTGTAGCTCGACATACTGGATATCCGGCGACAGCTTCAGCAGGGCGGGCACCAGCCGAGGGGCTAATTTTGCCTGCACGGCCCGGATGATCCCATATCCGCCCTGAACCTGCACATCACCGAGCCAGCGCCATTGCTTCGACAGCTTATTATAGTCGTCGGCCCGCAATGCATATACATCCGCCAGCCAGTCGGGGCCCTTCGACTCCGAGTCGTAGCTCGATGCCTCACGTGAGGCCGGAGCGCGTACCGCGTAGTCGACAGCTCGGTTCTCACCAGCTCCGTCCCCTTGCTCCGCGTCCGCTTCCGCCTTGCCCTTTTGGGGATCATGCCAGCTTGGGGGGGGGTAGGGCGGGAGAACCTGATTTTCGGTCAAGGTGATCACCACCTCCACCGGCCCCTGTGCATCTGGTTTCGCGATCAGGGCCGCCAGGGCTGGCTGAATAAGGTTCAATGGTGATACCGGTGGGGATGAGGGTGGACGGCTCAGGGCGGAGGCCTGTGTCCGCGCTTTAGCCGACAAGGGCGTGATATTCACATATCCCGTCTTGTCTCCCCCAGGCGCATGATAAATATAGTCAAGCGGGTCAGGAGTCACAAGGTTGCGTGCCTCCTGTTCAATGGTGAAGTCGCTCATTAGTTCCATACTCCTGCAAGGTCGCGTCCCAGCGGGGGCCGGGGGTAAGGTCCGCCCGTCACGGACCGTGCAAAGAGGTCGGTGGGCCACGTGGCGCTGTCATGGCCCGCGGAGTGAGCGGTGCCTATTGCGGACGGCAGTATAGCACATCGCTGTTGCCGCCGCAAGATCCACCTCCACAAACATTCTACTTGGGGCGAACTAGAATCTCCCATCATTCTTATACCACACGCTGATAGATCACCAGGCCATCGGCTTGAATAAAGCCCACCGACTCGTCAAGCTGGAGCGCGCCGGTTGGATTTTCGACATCCACGAGGAGTACTGCGCTCGTGACTCCGGCAGCACGCAACCACTGGAGACCGGAGAGTAGCATGGCCCGGCCCAGGCCCCGGCGGCGGTCGGTGCGCCGGGTGCCCAATGGGGCAATCCAGCCCTCGCTCCGGCCCTGCCGCAGGTTGGCGGCAGGATCGATCCAGCAGAGGCAGATGGCCGCGAGGGTGTCGTCCGGTGCCCGCGCGCGCAGATCGCCGTCGACGCGGTAATACGGCGCGCTCACGCAGTGGCGATGTTCGGCTACGGTCCAGGGGCGAAACCCCGTCCGATCTCCGAAGATATCATTGTACAGCGCTACCCATTCCTCCATATCTGTTGCGCCTGCCGCAGCGCGCAGCGTGTAGTCGGGCGGGAAGCGCGGCACCGGCAGCGGATCGATCAGCGACCGCGTCATTTTGAAGCCATAGCGTAGCGTCTGGTAACCCTGTACATCGAGGACGGCCTGGCGATAGGCTGCCCCGGCCCAGGTCGCGCACTCCAACCGGGCCACCTGCCCACGATCCCGCGCCACCTGGGCCATGCGCGTCGATCCCCAGGCATGGATCGCTGCTTCCAACCCTTGCCGGCGCGCCATGGGATGGATGAACCAGGCGAACTGCCCCACTCTCTCGCGCCCACCGGGCAAGTTGATGCGTAGCCCGGCGGCCCCGACCATCTGCTCATCGGCATTCGTCCACAGCGCCAGGTCATGCTGCGGCTGCACCCCTGGGGCGGTGACCAGGCAGCGCCGCACATCCTCCTCTGACACACTCCGATCCGGCCAATCGAGAGCATAGTTAGCGTTGATTAACGCGCAGAGCGCGGCCAGGTCGCGCTCGCTGGCATAGGACCGCATGGTAAACGGAAGGTCCATCAGTCTTCTCCTTGGATCATAGTTGCCATCGCCTTACCAGCATACTCCCTGCACAGGGAAGCCGACCACGAAAAAGGCACATTATGGGACCTCATAAAATAATGTGCCTTTTTCGTGGTCTCGCCGGCAGCACCTGGTTAAACTGAGTACATCAGGACCACACGACCAGCCGGCGACGATCCCGTCTCGCCGTTCGGCTGGCCGGTCCCGACTCTTCCATAGTACACGATGGGCAGCATGTGGGCATCGGTAACACACTGATGCCTGCGACCGGCGGGGTCGGTTCTGCTCGGACGGTTGGCGTGTGCTAACTATTCACCCGGTCAGGTCGGGGATGACCCCTACAGAAAGAGTGGTTACCGTGAAAAAACGTGACACAGCCGCAGATGTTGGACAAGTAACGCAAAAGGAGCCAACGGTTATGGAAGATACGGAAGCTAGGGAAGCTAGAGAAGCTATGGAAGAGATCACGAACGATCAAGCAATCGCGATCCTGACTTTCGTGAACCAGGATCTCTCGGCAGACGAACTGCTCAAGCAACTCGATCAAGCAGGGGGTGGTCAGGTGGACCCGCAACTGATCGCCCGTATTGTGCAGGCGCGTGCCGGGCAGGGTGGGGCGTTCAAGAGCGTGCAGGATGTTGCGGCCCTGGC
>JBBSAN010000522.1:0-5320 GCA_038252265.1 Chloroflexia bacterium | reverse complement strand
TGATCGGGCAGTTGCCGGGTGAAGGGGAGCATGGTAAAGTTCATGGCAGCACCTTTCTGTGGGGGATAGGGTACGAGATACCGCTATCGTACCGCAGAAAGGTGCTGTTTGCGAGGTCTACGGACTTTGCATCAGCCGTGCCAATTTCGGCCTGAGCATTGACGGAGCAGGCCAAAATAGCGTATACTCTAAGGCAGGCTTTGTGCCTGGGGACTACTATGCCCTTTAATTGTAACACCTCGTTACACCCGCACCCGAAAGGAGTTGCACCTGATGCCAACAGCCAAAGTTGCTGTCGTGAAAACCCGGCCCGAAACGGTGCTGGACGATTATAGTCGTTTGATGCACCTCGGTGATTATCAAACCCATCTCCCGCGCCAGAATGATACGCTGATCAAGCTGAACCTCTCCTGGAGCAAGTATTATCCTGCCTGTTCCAGCGAACCGTGGCAGGTCGAAGGCGTGGTCCGCACCCTGATCGAGGACGGCTACCAGCCCGAACACCTTCTCCCGATTGAGAACAAGACGGTGGTCACCAACCCGATCAAGGGCGCGAAGGAAAACCTCTGGCTGCCGATCCTGCGCAAGTACGGTCTCTATTTTATCCCCCTGCCCGGCGTCGAGTGGGAGATCTATCCGTTCAAGAGCGATTTGATGATCTTGAACCACATCTTCCCCGAAGGCATTTATGTGCCGTCGATGTTCAAGGGCCGCAACGTGCTCCACCTGCCCACCGTCAAGACCCACGGCCACGCCACGACCACGGGCGCGATCAAGAACGCGTTCGGGGGCCTGCTGCGTGAGGTGCGGCACTACAGCCACAAGTATATGCATGAGGTGCTGGTAGACCTGATGTATATGCAAAAAGAGCTGCATCCCGGCATGTTCGCCGTGATGGACGGCACGGTGGCGGGCGACGGCGCGGGGCCGCGTACAATGGAGCCGGTCATCACCAACTATATCCTCGCCAGCGGCGATCAGGTAGCGATTGACGCGGTCGCGGCCAAGCTGATGGGCTTCGACCCCATGTCGATCCCCTACATCCGCATGTGCCATGAGCGCGGCCTGGGCATCGGTGACCCGAAGGATATCGAGATCGTCGGTGAGAACATTGACGAGGTGAACTTCCACTTCACGACCAAGAAGAGCCTGGTCATCTGGGGCGACCAGATGCTGCGCAAGGGCGGCCTGCGCTTCCTGGAGCGCATCGCGCTGCACAGCCCGCTGGTCTTCTGGGCACCCATCGCCTCCAACGTCTGGCACGATGTGCTTTGGTATCCGACGGTGGGCCAGCGCAAGATCAACCAGTTTATGCAGACCGAATGGGGCGCGCTCTGGCAGGAATACAACCAGGTCCGCGATAGCTCGGTGGTCATCCCGACCGGGCCGGGCGGCGAGCGCATGGGCGCACAAGACGAGCGCATGAAGGGTGTCCACGCCTATCAACCGGGCGCGGGACGCTAAAACTTGCACCGGGGGCGCGCTGCTGCCACACGGCGCAGCGTGCTCCCCGCTTCTGGGGATGGGCCGCTGTTCCCCTGGGGATCACGCCCGTCACTATCATCTTTTATACACGGTAAGGAGAACTGTTTCACATGCTCAAGATCCGGCTGCGCCGCACGGGCGCGAAATTCCAGCCCACCTACCGCATCGTGGTGGCGGACTCGCGGGCACCCCGCGACGGCGCGTTTGTCAGCATTCTCGGCTTCTATAACCCGCGGCACAACCCGCCCGAAATCCGCATTGACGAACCGGCCCTGCGCGCCTGGCTCGGCAAGGGTGCCCAGCCCACCGACTCGTTCCTGTCGGTGCTCAAGACCTCCGGCATCGCGCCCGACCTGCTGACCAAGTTCAGCAAGCGCCTGATCGGGGCGGGAGGCAAGCGTGGGGCAGCCGGCCAGCCCGGTGCTCCGGCAGCCAGCGCCCCCGATGCAACCCCTGCCGCCGCGACCCCCGCGGCTAGCGAAGCCTAACCCCTGATGAAAGACCTTGTAGAGTACATCGCTAAATCGCTGGTGGAACATCCCGACGCCGTGCGGGTGCGCGAAGTGCGGACCGAACGCGCCGTGATCCTGGAGCTGACGGTCCATCCCGACGAAAAGGGCAAGGTCATTGGCCGCGACGGCAAGATCGCCCGCGCCATCCGCGCCCTGGTCAGTGTTGCCGCCCAGCGCGAAGGCCGCCGCGGTGTCCTGGAGATCCTCTAGAGCAATGAGCGATGAGCGATGAGTAGAGTATCGCTCATCGCTCATCGCTCATTGCCCATCGTTCATCCCTATGGAATCCTCTGATCTCATCTCCATTGGCGAGGTCTCCGCGTCGCACGGGGTCCACGGGCAGTTGCGCGTGACGATGCTCACCGACTTCCCGGAACGCTGGCGCACACTCAAAACGGTCTACCTCACTCCCCCCCCCGGTGGGCGCGGCCCTCACGACCCCCGGCTCTACACCGTCACCCAGACCAAGATCCTGGGCGGGGCGCGGGGCACCCGGCGGCTGCGGATTGCCGACCCGGAAGACGCGCGGGTCGGCCCCTGGGGCGGGCAGGTCCACCAGATGCTGCTGACCCTGGCCGGGGTAGCCGACCGCGATGCCGCCGACCTCTTGCGCGGCTACAGCGTGCAGATCCCCCGCACCGATGCCTGGCCCCTGCCGCTCGGCACCTTCTACACCTTCCAGTTGATCAACCTCCCCATCATCACCTCGGATGGCTCGCCCGTCGGCACCCTCACCGACGTGATCAGCACCGGCAGCAACGATGTCTACGTGGTGAAGACCCCTGCCGGGCAGGAGCTACTGGTCCCGGCGATCAAAGAGATCGTCGAAGAGATCAGCCCGGCGGGCGGCTACATCCGCATCAAAGACCCTGTCGGCTGGGCACCCGAAGACGAACCCCCGCCTGCTCCGCACGGCCCTCGCAAAGGCCGCTAGCCGCCATTCCCTTTGCCGAGAACCCGCCCCGGAGGGGCGGCAGACGGTAGCCCACGGCGTGAGCCGTGTGGATAGGTGTCGCCCAATCAAGCCCCGGAGGGGCGGCAGAACGACTGGCATGGCATTCTTCTGTCGCCCCTCCGGGGCTTCACCGTGGGATGGCCTCTGCCCACGGTCCTACCGTGGGCTACTCTCTGTCGTCCCTCCGGGACTGGACCCTCTGCGGCCTCACCTTTAACACCCTCTTAACATCCGCCGCTTGACGCATCCCCCACGGCTGCCATACAATAGCAGGAACACATTTTAACCGTATGGCAAAAGCACAGGAGGCCCGTGCAGGGAGTATGGATAATTTGGAACCGAGAGCAACGGAGCTGCTCGCTGAATACGCTCCGGAGGATCAGAGCCGCGCCCGCGCCGAGATCCACCCGGCCAGCAAGCAGGATGTCGAGCTGTATATCCGCACGTATAACACGATGCTGCGCAGCTCAGGCGAAGTCAAGATCAAGGCGTTGGTGCAGGCGCACATCGGGGCGGCCCCCAGCCTGCATGTTGATGCCAACGCGCCCCAGCCCGACATGGACGCGTTTATGTACAGCGTCAACCGCTTGCCGAGCAGCATTACCCAGGTGCGGCGGGTGCTGCTGGGGCAATCGGCGGCGGTGTTCCATCGTCACCATGTGCCGGTGGAGCGCTGGGAGCGGGTGAGCGCGCCGGGGCGGCGGCGGCTGTGGTTCTATGATGGCGACACCCAATTGGCCGTCTATGTCAATAGCTCGTCCGATGTGGACGACCTGATCCCCACCCTCACCGGCTATCAGATCGAATGGAACAAGCTCCACACGTTGCTGACCGCCGATCCGGCGACGGTGGAACTGATGGAGGCCGGGCGCACGGCAGTGCCCCCTCTCTACAGCGAGATGGTGAAGACGGTGCGCCGGCGGCTGCTGCTCAGCCCGGAAGACTGGACAAGGCTGGAATCCACCTGGGGCGAGGCGCACCTGTGGGACAACCTGCTGGAGATCGCCCGCCACGAAAAGAGCTTCACCGTGCAAATGCTGGGCGGCTCCTATGTGGGCTACGCCAAGGCGACCCGCCGCTGGTGGTCGCCCATCTCGGTCCGGCTGCGCGAACTGGGCCTCCATGATCGCCCGGTCTACTTTGTCTCCAGCAATACCCATGCGCTGGTCAATCTGCTGGGCGGCAGCGTGACCGCCATCCAACCCGAGATCGAGCGCTATCTAGAGCGCACGAACGACCAACTGCTGCTGCCCGAATTGCGCCGCCTCCAGAGTAGGGAGAGCAAGGCCAACTGGCACAACTTCCTCTATTACGCCGCCCGCCGCTTCTACAGCGACGTGCCCACAGGCCGGGAAGTGGCGGCGCAACGGCGGCAAGAAGAAGCCGACCACGGCATCCACCACATGGGCGCGCACGAGGGGCTGCCGGTGGATACCCAGATCGTGGAGCTCGCCCGGCTGGTCCCCACCGACCTGGATCCCCGGCTCGATCAGCCGGGCCTGGCCGCCCTTCGCGACAGCCGGGCGATCATGCTCAACATTGACTATCCGCTGGGGCTGGCCGCCTACTACATCTTCGTCCAGATCGCCGAGAGCCTGGAGGATTTCCGGGGCATCTATATCACCGGCAAGGCAGCCACCCTCAACGGACGGGTGGGCGACGTGATGATCGCCGATTCGGTCTACGAGGAGCACACCCAGAACACCTACTGGCTGAACAACACCTTCGATGCCCGCTCGGTCAGCCCCTATCTGGTCTACGGCTCGGTGCTGGACAACCAGAAGGCAGTGACGGTCAAAGGCACCTACCTGCAAAACCGGCAGTATCTCGACTTCTACTACCGCGAAAACTACACCGTGGTGGAGATGGAAGCCGGTCCCTACCTGAACGCGCTGTACGAAACGACCTACCCCACCCGCCACCCGGTAGGCGAGCACATCAACTTCACCAACCTTCCGTTCGACCTGGGCATCCTCCATTACGCCTCGGACACGCCCTACAGCAAGGGGGCCAACCTGGGGCGGGGCAGCCTCGACTACCAGGGGCTGGACTCTACTTACGCCACCTGTGTCGCCATTGCCCGGCGGCTCATGGCGCTGGAACTGGATGAGGTGGCACGGGCGCGCCAGGCGCGGGCGGTGGGGGAGTCCCCGCCCGACGACGGTGCCCACCCCGACTCGCTGCCGGGCGCGGATAGCGACGGTGCCCGGCTGGCGGCGATAGATAGCTAGTGGGTCACGCTACAATTAAACTGCCCTTGAGTGCGCGCATAACTCTGCCTGTCGGTAACCTGAATGAATGGCAAGCTAATTGCCCTTGAGTGCGTGCCTAACGCTGCCTGCTGGTAACCTGGCTGAAGGGCAAGCTA
>JBBSAN010000521.1:0-5327 GCA_038252265.1 Chloroflexia bacterium | reverse complement strand
GCGGCAGTTGGTGCGCGGGTTGACCGCTGGCGCACTCAAGGGGTAGTTCATCCGAGCGCAGAACTCTGCGGTGTTCAGCGAGGACACCGCCATGAAGCTAATCCAAGGGAGGAAAGCACGTATGCGACAGTTTGAAAAGGCTCAACGGATGGTATCGCTGGTCTTGATCCTGGTCCTGATGACCGGGTTCCTGGCCGCGTGCGGCGCGGATGCCACCGCGACCGCCGTACCCCAGCCGACCGCCGCCCCGACCGACACGGTCGCGGCAATGGCCGCTCCGACCGACACGGTTGTAGCAATGGCGGCCCCGACTAATACCGAGGCGATGGCCGCCCCAACTAATACCGAAGCGATGGCCGCCGCCACGCCGACCGAGGCGATGGCCGCCCCGACCAACACCACCGGGGCCGCCGCTGGCACGACCACCACCCCGGCGGCCCCCGCCCCCACCGCCACCCTCTACCCCACCGTGCCGCCCGCCGCCGGGTCGCTCAAGCTCACCTTCTGGTACGGGCTGACCGGGGCTAACGGCGCGATTGTCCAGCAGGTGGTGAACCGGTTCAACACCAGCCAGAGCAAGTATTATGTCGAAGCGGTGCAGCAGCCCAACTATGACGACACGATCAACAAGCTGAACACCAGCCTGGCCGGGGGCGCGCTGCCCAACGTGGTCCAGATCTACGACATCGGCACCCAGCGCATGATCGACAGCGGGCGGATCAAGCCCGTCCAGGATTTTGTCGAGAGTGACAAGCAGCAAGCCCTGGTCGCGGACCTGGAACCGGCGGTTGCCAGCTACTACACGGTGAACGGCAAGCTCTACTCGATGCCGTTCAATAGCTCGGCCCCGGTGATGTACTACGATAAGAACGCGTTCAAGGAAGTGGGGCTAGACCCGGACAAACCGCCGCAGACCTATGATGAAGTCATCGCCGCCGCCCAGAAGCTGGTGAAGAAGGATGCCAGCGGCAAGATCATCCGCAGCGGTGTCGACTTCACCCTCTATGGCTGGATCCTGGAGCAAGAACTGGCGATCCAGACGACCCTCTATGCCGACCCGAACAACGGGCGCGAGGGCCGGGCCACCAAGCTGGTCTTCAACAACCCCGCCGCCGAGAACTGGCTTAACTTCCTCAAGAAGCTCCAGGACGACGGCCTGGGCCGCAGCGTGGGCCGGGCCAGTGGCACGACCAACGGCACGACCCTGGGGGCCAACTTCTCCAAGGGCGATGCCGCGATCGCCTTCGAGAGCATCGCCACCCTGCGGAGCTGGTCCAGCCAGGCCAAGGCTGCGGGCGGCAAAGTGGATGTGGGCGTGGCCTACCTGCCCAAGCCCGCCGGAGCCAAGGGTGGCGTGATCATCGGCGGCGCGTCGCTGTGGATCACCGACCAGGGCACGGCGGATCAGCAGGCGGGCGCGTGGGAGTTTGTGAAGTTCACCGCCCAACCCGACATCCAGGCCTTCTTCGCCTCCTCCACCGGCTACTATCCCACCCGC
Organism: Chloroflexia bacterium; assembly: GCA_038252265.1. Classification (GTDB taxonomy): domain Bacteria; phylum Chloroflexota; class Chloroflexia; order QHBQ01; family JAICKM01; genus JBBSAN01. The sequence continues at coordinate 3,829 of JBBSAN010000521.1, read as the reverse complement.
AAAGCCGCCTACGATGTGCAGGAGATGAAAGACGCCCTGGCGAAGTACCCGCAGTTCCAGGTCGCCATTGACCAGCTTCACGCGACGGAGAAGAGTCCCGCCACCGCCGGGGCCGTGTTCGGCACCTTCGCCGGAACCCGCCCGCTGGTGGAAGGCGCGATGGAGCAGTTCCTGCTCGGCAAGGTCGCCACGGCCAAAGCTGCGCTGGACGATGCCGCCAACAAGGCCAACGATAACCTGAACGAGTACAACTCGACGGTCAAGTAACCTTCAGTGACCTAATCAGGTTAAGGCGCAAACAGGACCAATCCTTCGGGGTTGGTCCTGTTTGGCCTTTCCCGGCGCACGCGCACCTTCATAAATTCTCCATTATTCGCACCGTGTTCCTTAATTTTCCGGTGCGAAAATAAAAGGGCGGCGCGGAGCAGGACGCGGTTCCGGTGGAACGCCTCTTGCGCAAGCAGCCCCATCCAAAGATACCGGGGTATGTGCCCACAGGATCCGGCCCGATTCCTGTCCACCCCCTTTTGACCCCTGCCCCCTGCCTTCCACAGGGATTATGACATGGGGGACGGGAGAGCCAACTGGAACTATTAACCCTTCTCCGCCGCTCACAGGCCGGGCGGTTCAGTCGTCTTATGCTGGTGCTGGTCGTCTTATTGATCGCCGCGATCATCGCCATCCCGTTGATCCGCAGCATCAAAAGCCAGGAATCGCTGCTGGACCGGGCACAAGTGGGCACCTGGCAGGCTCCGGCGGCGACAGACCCCCCGATCAGCGCGGTCGGCTTCCAGGAGAGCGACTTCCTCTACATTGACGGCCAGTATTACGTGTTCGCCACCGGCAGCCAGGACCCCGCCTGGGTGGATGTGTATGTGGGCAGCACCCCCGAAGACCTGGTCCAGAGCAAGCCCGCCTTCTCCCATGTGGCCCCCATCCGCTATCCCACGGTGGTCAAGGACGGCAACACCTCGCATATGTGGGGCGTGAACCCGCCCAAACGCTGGACCGAACACTGGATCAGCCACCAGCCCACCCCGACCGGCTTTGTCTATGCCGACTCCCCGTTCCTGGGGGTTAGTATGTCGCCGATGGTAGACTTCGCCGTGCGACGGAATCCCCAGGACGGCAACTGGTATGGCGTGGGGTTCGAGACCCAGGACAACGCCCCGCTCCTGCTGACCCGCGCCCCCTCGCCCAATGGGCCTTGGGAAAAGCTCAACTACGTGCCGAAGAGCCTGGCCGGCGGGATCTTCGGGGATAGCGGTGCGCCCGATTGGGCTGCGGCGGCGCGACCGGATCCTGACCTGGCCTTCACCGCCGATGGGCGGGCCTGGGTCTTGTTCACCGGCAGAGCCGATATTCAAGCCCCGCCCACCCCGACCCGCTACCGGGCCGGGATCGTCGAGGTGAACGTGAAGACGGGCAAGGCCATCGGCCAGGCGGCCATCCTCTTTGACCCGCAAGATGAGGCGGATTTACCCTTTATGGTCGCCTCCGACCTGAGCCTCGTCTCGGCCCCCGGCCAGCCCGATCGCATCTTCGGCTACACCGGCAACCCGCGCTACCCCCTGGCCCAGCTAGACTTACCGGTAACCGGTCCCAATAAAGGGCAGGCCGCCCAATAAAGCGAACCCCTAGTTCGGCCAGCACTACCCGATTTGTCAGCAACCCTGCTACCTGTCGGGCGGAACGCCACGCGCCGCTACCCCGGCAAAGAGGCTACTACAGACAGGCTGCCTGACGTTGCAATTGCCCCGATCCACCGGAACCTCGCCTTGCGACCCTGCGTAATAAAAGGTAGAATGATCGGGGCGGGGGCTTCACCCCGGCCACAGCGAGAGTCGGGCGGCGCTTTATGGACTTTGGCCTTAACTTCACCCAACCCTGGGGCTTGCTGGCGCTCGTGCTGGTGCCGCTGGCCTGGACCATCGGACGACGGAGCATCACCGCCATACCGCGTGCCCGGCGGCGGCTCAGCCACGGTGTACGAAGCGTATTGATCGTCTTGCTGGTGCTGGCCCTGGCGGGTACGCAGGTGGTGCGGGCAGTGGATACCCTGGCGGTGGTCTTCCTGCTCGACCGCTCGGACAGCGTGCGCCCGGCGCAGCAGGCCGCCGCCGCAGACTTCGTGCGCCGCGCCGTCGAAGGCATGAGCGAGCGGGACCGGGCCGGAGTGGTCGCCTTCGGGGCCGACGCGCTGGTCGATCGCCCGGTGAGCGCCGACCGGGTGCTGGCCGAGATCACCAGCAAGCCCGCGACGACGTTCAGCAATCTGGCCGACAGCCTGCGCCTGGGCATGGCCCTCTTCCCCGACGATGCGCAAAAGCGGCTCGTCCTCCTCTCCGACGGCAACGAAAACCTGAACAGCGCTGAAGCCGCTGCCCGGCTAGCGGCGGCACGGGGCATCCCTGTCCAGGTGGTGCCGCTGCCCGCCCAGCCGGGGCGCGAGGTGCTGATCGCCGGGCTGAGCGCGCCCGCCAGCACCCGCGAGGGCGAGAAGTTCAACCTGACGCTGAATATCCAGTCCACCATCGACACCACGGCCACGCTGCGCCTGCTGGCCGATGGGCAGGTGCTCAGTGAGGGGCCGGTGGGGCTGACCGGCGGCGCGGGCGGCAACACCTTCGCCCAGCCGCTGCTGGCCGGTAGCAAGGGTTTCCACACCTACCGCGCCGAGATTATCCCCCAACCGGGCACCGACACCCGCGCCGAAAACAACCAGTACAGCGCCTACACCCTGGTGGCGGGCAAGCCCCGCGTGCTGCTGGTGGAGGGCAAGACCGGCGAAGCCGCCTCGCTCCAGGCGGCCCTGACCGCCGCCGGGCTGGACAGCGACCTGATCCCGCCCGACCGGATGCCGGTGGACCTGCCGACGCTGGCCCAATACGAGGGCGTGGTGCTGGTCAACGTGCCCAACACCAGCCTGCCGAAAGCCTTCCAAACGGTGGGGCCGGACAACAGCCTGATGACCGTGGTGCGCGACCTGGGGCGCGGGCTGGTGGTGATCGGCGGCGACGAAAGCTATGGCGTGGGCGGCTATTTCCGCAGCGCACTCGAAACGATGCTGCCGGTGAGCATGGACCTGCCCTCCAAGCTGGAGATCCCCACCGTGGCGATGGTGCTGGTCATCGACCGGTCGGGCAGCATGGCCTCGGAACACGGCGGCAGCGACACCGGCTCCAGCAACGGCTCGACCACCACCTCGAAGATGGAACTGGCGAAAGAGGCAGCCTATAACGCCGTGGCCCAATTGAGCGGGCGCGACTATGTCGGCGTGGTCGCCTTCGACACCGAAGCCAACTGGGTCGTGCCGCTGGGACCGTTGCAAGATCCGCTGGGCCTGCGCGACAAGATCGGCTCGATGTCGCCCGGTGGTGGCACGTATATCTATAGCGGGTTGGCCGAGGCGGTGACCGCGCTGGAAACCAACAACGCCCGCTCCAAGCACATCATCCTGCTGACCGACGGGCAGTCGGAGGGCGGCGACTACGCCGGATTGCTGGACCGGATGGACAAGGCGCACATCACCCTCTCTGGCGTCGCGGTGGGCCAGGACGCCGATGCCAGCCTCTTGCAATACCTGGCAGCCAAGGGCGGCGGCAACTACTATTTTGCCGATGCCAGCAACCTGCCCCAGATCTTTGCCCACGAGAGCCACGTTGCCGCCCGCTCCTACATCATCGAGCACCCGTTCACACCCAAACGCACCGCCCCCAGCCCGATCCTGCAAAACATCCCCGAAACGCCCCAACTCCTGGGATATGTCGGCACCACGCCCAAGCCGAACGCCACTACCGCCCTGGTCACCGATGTGGGCGACCCGCTG
>JBBSAN010000520.1:0-5375 GCA_038252265.1 Chloroflexia bacterium | reverse complement strand
TTCGTCTTTTGACGAATGACGGCGGGGCGGGTCTATGCTATGCTCAGGCTATGAGAAATCCCCACCCCCTATGCGCCGAAGGGCTGAAGATGAAGGCCTGCTCCGCTACCCCGCCCCCGCGCCGCGGGCTGCCGCGCCCGCTGCCCTATATCCTGAGTTGTTGTTTGTTCAGCCTGCTGGCTGCCGGGATCAATGCTTCCGGGCCAGCCCACGCCGCCAGCCTGCCCGCACCCCCGGCGCAGGCGGCGACCCCGACCTCCGCCCCGGCGACACTGGCGACTGCCCTGCTCACCTACCGGGGGCATAGCGGCCCGGTGGTCAGCGTCGTCTGGTCCCCCGACGGGCAGTGGCTCGCCTCCTGCGGCAACGACGGCACCGTCCAGGTGTGGCGCGCGCAAGGCGGCGAACAGCGCTGGAAAACCGCCGTGGACCGCTTCATGTTCGCCATCGCCTGGGCACCATCGGGGGCCTATCTCGCCGCCGACGGTTCCACCGGCGCACTGACCGTGCTGGACGCCGCGACCGGCCAGGTGGTCTCCACCTATAAAGGGCAGACCGCCGCAATCGAAGGGGTCGCCTGGTCGCCGGATGGGCACTCCGTCGCATCGGGCAGCCAGGATGGGACGGTCAAAGTCTGGGATGTGCCAACCGGGCAGGCCCGCCTGACCTATACCGGGCATAGTGACGGGGTGGAGCGCCTCGCCTGGTCGCCGGACGGCACCCGCCTGGCGTCGGCAGGCCATGACGGAACGGTGCAGGTCTGGGATGCCGCGACCGGGCACACCCTGCTGACCTATCAGGGGCACTCCGTCCCGGTGTGGGAAGTTGCCTGGTCGCCCGATGGCACCCGCCTGGTTTCGGGCACGGGCGCGGCGGGCGCTTATAACCCGGTGACGGCGCAGAACTCGGCGCAGGTCTGGGATGCGACAACGGGCCGTACCCTGCTGACCTACACCGGGCACACCGGCCAGATCTATGCGCTGGCCTGGTCCCCCGATGGCACGCGCATCGTCTCCGGCGGCGACGACCATACGGTGCAGGTCTGGAACGCCACGACCGGCCAGCCCGACCTGGTTTACACCGGCCACAGCAACATTATCTTCAAAGTCGCCTGGTCGCCCGACGGCCAGACCATCGCCTCGGCCAGTGTGGACCGCACCGTGCAGGTCTGGTCGCCCGCTGCCGCCGAGGTGCCTGCGGCCAGTGCTACGCCGCTTGCCCCGACCGCCACCCCGCCGCCCGCCGCCAGCGACACACCCGTTCCACCTGCGGACACCGCCACTCCCGCCGCCGCCCTCCCCGTTGCCACGGCTACGCCCGCGCCGGTAGATACTAGCACGCCTGCCGCGGCATTGCCCACAACGACAACCCCACCCCCTCAGGGTACGGTCATTCCCCTCCCGGCGATGACGCTCCCCGCGCCACTCGCCCCGGTAGCCTCTCCAACGCCCCTGCCGCTGCCCCCCACCGGCGGGATGCCCGCCACCGGTGCACCGCCTGGTGGCTCTGGGAGCCTGCTGCTCGGCCTGATCGCGCTTGTCTTGCTGGGGTTGGGCGGCTGGCTCCGTCGCCGGACCACGCTCCGGCGTTCACCGTTGTAGACCACTGGCGCTCCCGCCGCGCCCTCCGCCGGAACGCCTGCCGCCGCGTCTGACCGCCCACAAACGCGGCGGCTAACCGGGCGTCGGCTCAGCAGAAAGGAGCTTTGTTGTGTCCGTTCGCCATGCTGTTCTAATCAGCCTTGTCTTGCTCGGGGCGACCCTCGTGCTGGGGGCGCTCCACGCCCTGGTTGCCGCCCGCAGTGTCCCCCCGGGAGTGCCACAGGCTAGCGCCCTGCTCGGCGGGCCGTCGGCGACCCCCACCTGCGGGCCAGGAGCCTGGACGACGCAAACCCCCTATCCGATGACGGACCTGGACCAGTCGGTGGTAGCCTATCACGGACTGTTGTACAGCTTTGGCGGGTATACCGGCACCGCTGTGACCAGTGCCGCCTACAACTATAATCCGGCGACTAATCAATGGACGGGGCTGGCCCCGCTCCCCGCGCCCCGTGCCGGGGCCGGGATCGTGAGCGATGGCACCTATCTTTATATTTTTGGCGGGTTAGATGTCAATTTTGCCGACATGACCACGCTGTGGCGCTACGACCCGGCCACCGACAGCTATCTGACCACCCTGGCCCCGGTCCCCACCGGGGCGGGCGACGCCGCTGCGGCCTACCTCAACGGTGAGATCGTCCGCATCGCTGGGCAGGTGCTGCCCGGCACGCCGACCAACGCCGTGCAAATCTACACGATTAGCACCAATACCTGGCGGACGGCGGCCAGCTACCCCCTGGCCGTCCTGGCCTTCCCGGCCCTGGTCCTCAACGGCACCATCTACACCGCCGGAGGTACTGACGACAATCTCGTAGCGACCAACAAGACCTATCGCTACGATCCGATCAGCGATAGCTGGGATGACGCCGCCATCGCCGACCTACCCGCGACGATCCAAGGGGCCGCCGCAGGCCTGGTGAACGGGCAATGGGTCATCGCCGGAGGCTACCGCAATAACGTGGTCAGCAACGCGGTAAATGCCTGGGACCCGATCAGCAATCAGTGGACGGTACTGCCGAATATGCCACGGGCCCGCCGCTATCTTGGGGGGGCGGCAGTCGGGCCAGCGCTCTATGCCCTGGGTGGTTTCGACAGCAATACCCAGGCGACCGCCGACAACCAGCAATATCTGGCCGATTGTGGTGCGCCAGCCCCCACCGCATCCCCCAGCCCGTCACCGTCGGCCACCCACCCCGCCCCGCCTAGCGCGACCACCACACCGCTGCCCGGTGCGACCGCCAGCCCGCCACCCTCGCCGACACTCTGCCCGCTCACCTTCAGTGATGTCCCGGCGGGCAGCACCTTCTACGCCTTCATCCGCTGTCTGGCCTGCCGGGGCATCGTCGGCGGGTACCCCTGTGGCGGGCCGGGCGAACCCTGTCCTGGCCCCTACTTCCGCCCCAATCTGAACGTCACGCGGGGGCAGGTGAGTAAGATCGTCGCCAGCGCGGCCCAACTGGCCGACCCGGTGCCGAGCACCCAGCAGACCTTCGCGGATGTGGCCCCCGACAGCCCCTTCTGGCTGTGGGTCGAGCGGCTGAGCACCCGCGGCATCGTCGGTGGCTATCCCTGTGGCGGGCTGTTCGAGCCGTGCATCGGGCCGGAGAACCGCCCGTATTTTCGCCCGAACAATAACGTGACGCGGGGCCAGTTGTCCAAGATCGTCGCGGGCGCGGCGGGCTGGACCGAGACCCCGACCACCCAGACCTTTGCGGAGGTGCTGCCCGGTAGCACCTTTTATGTCACCATTGAGCGGGTCGCCAGTCGCGGCATCGTCACCGGCTATCTCTGTGGCGGCGCGGGGGAGCCTTGCATCGGACCCGCTAATCGCCCGTACTTCCGCCCAAACAACAACGCCACCCGTGGGCAGATGTCCAAGATCGCCGCAGCGGCCTTCTTTCCCAACTGCCAAACGCCTGTCGGGCGGTAGCTAGCGAGTAAAAGAGCGGCCCCCTCCCATGGGGGGCCGCGTCGTGTACCTGCCGTCAAGCCGCTATTTCATCGGTGGTGCCCATGCTGGCCTATCCCGTTGTTGCTGGAAGATGGCCGATCGTCTCATGAAGATCATAAGCGCGGATATGTGAAGTATATTGAAGACCATAAGCGCGGATATGTGAAGTATATTATTGATAAACAATGCGGATCAACGCGGCGCACCCTATAGATGCCGAACGGGCCTGTCCGGCTCGTTGTCCGTCCCCTTCCCACGGTCTTGGCGTTAGTCTCCGGCGGCATACCAGTTCAACACACGGTAGGCGCGCAGTGTGTTCCACCGACTCGGCTGGCCCTCGTCCGCGTCTACTTCGACCGGCATCGCGCCGGGGTACCGGGTCTCGAGCGACCACCGGCCCGCGCCGTCGCGCTTCGACGCGACCACGTCGATCGCCTCGGCCACCCGCTCGTCGGGCCTGACTCCCGCGCGGCGCAGGTACTCCAGCCCCCGCAGCACGTCGTAGTGCCACCACGTCGGGAAGGCGAAGCGCGTCCATGAGGTACCACCCTTGCGATCGCGCGCGATCACCTCGCCGGTGGACCGCCGGCGGAAGAGGCGGCGCTCGAGGAGGTAGTCCTGCCCGCAGAGCCGGGCTGCCGTCACCTCCGGGCTGGCCGCGCCGGCCCGTTCGTATTCGAGCAGGGCTTCCAGCACACAGATCGTGGTGTTGAACGACGACCGCGTCGAGCCGTTTTCGGCCTCGCAGTTCCAGCCGCCGTCGGGCAGCTGCTCCGTGAGCAGCCGGGCGACGATGCTCCGGACGTCCTGGCCGAAGTAGGCCCCGACCGCGCCGACCTGCCCGTTGATGCAAGGCTCCACCTCGCCGGCGAAGAAGGGGTTGCCCTCATAGGCTGCCCACCCCTGCCAGGTCACGCGGTCCCGAACGAGGCCCACGGCGCGGCGTGCCGCGTCGCTCGCGGGATCGAGCCCCAGGTCCCGCAGCAGCATCAGGACGTGCATGGTGGAGGTCCACGTGCGGTTCCACGCCGCGCCGCCCCACGACCCGTCGGCTCCCTGGAGGGCGAGCAACCGCGCGCCCGCGCCCTCGGTAGCGACCCGTGCGCGCGCCGCGGCGACCTGCTCGGCGGGCGCACCGAGCAGGTCCCGCAGCACCTGCCAGCGGATCGAAGGGTCCGAATCCAGCAGCCACCGGATGACCGATTGGTTGGGCTGCGGGGCGGGCCGTTGGGGGGGATGGGTCGCCATCGGCGGGTGCTCCTTCCTGTAGGTAAAAGACGCGCTTGGTTGCCGACCTCGTCAGCCGACCGCCACAGGCAACCAAGCTCCCACCGTAGCGCACGAAGCGGTCTCCTTTCATTATAGCCCCCGGAGGCAACGGACCGGAAATCCGGCAGAACGCGGTTTCAGCGCTAGCGAAGAATTTCGTCGGGTGGGGGACAAGGGAGGGGGCCACAACATGCTATACACCGGCGTACCGGCTCGATGGCAAAGCTCCACGCTCTGCTGCCGGTCTCTTCCAGCGGCAGCGCGGTCTGGATCGTGGTGACCGGGCGGAACAACGCCGGGTATTCCGGCAGCCTCTTGCGGTGCTGCTGGATCTGCCGGTCGCCGTGTAATCCTTCGCCGTAGTCGAAGCCCAGGGCGGAGGTGTCCACGGACAGCCTGTTCACCATAAACGGCCCTACACGGCCCAGAGGCGTCTCGGTCACCAGCCGCCGTGCTTGGGGGGGCATTACCTCGTTTTCTCGGGCGGTAGTCGCTTTCTTGGGTGGTGATTCCAACCCCTTCTCCTCATCAGGCGACAAATCCCTATAGTATTCTCC
>JBBSAN010000519.1:0-5376 GCA_038252265.1 Chloroflexia bacterium | reverse complement strand
GAGCCGAACTCGCCTGGGAGCCGCGCCGGGGAAGCGGAGCTTTGCTCCGTGGTAGTCGGGGCCGGGATCGCACCCGATACAGTGCGCTGAAAGAGGGTGGCTGCCGGGCGAAAGCCGGCGGGCAGCGGCCAATCAGGGTGGTACCGCGGAAGGTGTGGCCTTTCGTCCCTGGCTGAGGATCAGCCATTGGGGCGAAGGGCCTTTTTGTTGCCACTTTGCCCTGCTGCGAAGCGTAAAACAATCGGGACACCGGGGTTCTGGGTGTTTTATCCTTCTCCGACCCCTAGCGGCAGGGTGGGCACTGCCGGGGCGGGCACGCGATGGAGCGTCAGGTGATGCACAACGACGATGGGTTTGAAATGTTGAGCTATGGCCGGGCGGCGGCTGTCGCCGGGGAGCGCGACGAGGCGCGCTATTACCTGGAGGCGGCCCTGCGGCGTGAGCTGGATCCCACCGATCAGGTCGAGGCATGGTATTGGCTGAGCCAGATGACCGACGATCGGGCCGAGCGGCGGGATTGCCTGGAGAATGTGCTGGCGATCCAGCCCGGCCATGGAGCCGCCCGGCGCGACCTGGCGATCCTGGACGGGCGGCTGCGGCCCGACGAACTGGTCGATCATCGCCAGCCGGTCACGCCCGTGGTGCCCTCCGCCACCGTCGCGCCGGACGAGGTGCGCCACTATTTCTGCACGCAATGCGGCGGCAAGCTGGCCTTTGACCCCCAGCGCGGGATGCTGCGCTGCGAGTCGTGCGGCCACCAGATCGGCGCGCAGGACCCGCGTATCGTGGCCGGGAGTGGGGCGGCCCCGGTCGGGACGGTGGCGGAGCAGGATTGGCTGCGGGCCGTCCACACTGTGCGCGGCCACCGCTGGGAGTTGCCCATCGCGCGCACCCTCCATTGCCAGGCGTGCGGCGCGGTGGTGACGCTCTCGCCGTCGCGGGTCAGCGACACCTGCCCGTTCTGCAACTCGGCCCATGTGGTGGAGAGCGCGGCGGGCCATGACCTGATCGGGCCGGAAGGGGTGATCCCGTTCGACTTCCCGGTCCACACCGCGCTGGAGCACGCGCACCACTGGCTGGAAGGGCAACGGTTCCGGCCTGGCGACCTGGACGAACGGGCCACATTCGTCCGCCCGCGCCCGATCTACCTGCCATTCTGGACGTTCGACCTGAGCGGCGCGATCAAGTGGGCGGGCTATATCGAAAAGGAAACAGTGGGACGGCAGCGGGTGCGGATGCCGATGGACGGGGTGATCCTGGCCGATTGCGACGACCTGCTCGTTCCGGCGACCAACTCGTTGCCCGCCGACCTGTTGGGCGGGCTGCGCTACGACACGCGGGCGGCGCGGCCTTATTCGCCCGACCTGCTGGCCGACTGGCCCGCCGAGATCTACCGCATCCCGGTGGCCGATGCGTCGCTCCAGGCGCGGGAACTGGCCGAGGCGACGGAGATCGCCAATCTGCACAAAGGGATCGCGCCGGGGATTATCGAAGAGGTTAAGGGCGTGACTGTGGACCGTACTGGTTTGCTGGTCCTGTCCTACAAGCTGTTGCTGGCCCCGATCTGGGTCACCGAATATGGGTACAGGGGGGCGCATTATCCGCTGCTCATCAATGGGCAGAGCGGGCGCGGGCACGGCAGCGTCCCCCGCAACGCCGTCCGCCAACTGTTGAGCGGGCTATTTGGTCAGGACTAGCAACGCAAGGATGAATTAAGAAGTATGAATTAAGAAACGACAAAAGTACCTATTTTAGAGCATATCCCGTATTCATACTGCATCCTTCTTAATTCATCCTTTCCAGAAAGGAGGGTGATTATGGCAACCGAATATTTGGGGCCACCCGGCGGCGACTCGCCACCGGAGCGGCCCACCGAGCGGTTGCCCCGCCTCGACCGGCGGTGCCTGGCGTGCGGGGGCTTGCTGTTGCCCCTGGCCTACTGGACCAGTTCACTCGATAATGAGTGGGGCAATCTGCGATTTGGGCCGCAACACCCCCGCGATGTGCCGATGCCCCAGCCGCCGATGAACCTGTCGGCCACCTGGGACCGCTCACGGGGCACCGGCTTACCGTCGCAGCCCGCGTGGCCCCTGGACATGGCCGCCGAGGTCACGGTGGAAACCTTCGCCTGTGCCGATTGCGGGCGGCTGGACTGGTATCTAATCGGGCCGCGTCTCGGCCATGAGGGCGGGATGCGTTAAGTTGCTAACCGGGTGCGGCGGAGCCGCGCTGATGATCTTGAGGAGGCAGAGAGATGGACAGTCGTTATAATCCCCAGGCCATTGAGCATAAATGGCAAAAGTTCTGGCTGGACACGAAGATGTATTTTGTCGAGCCACGCGCCGACAAACCCAAGTTTTATACCCTGGTCATGTTCCCCTATCCGTCGGGCGACCTGCACATGGGCCACATGCGCAACTATGCCATTGGCGATCTGGTGGCCCGCTATCACACCATGCTGGGCTACAACGTGCTGAACCCGATGGGCTGGGACGCCTTCGGACTGCCCGCCGAGAACGCCGCCATCCAGCAAGGCATCCACCCACAGGACCGCACCCTGGCGAACATCGCCCGCATGAAGGAAGAATTCTTCAAGATGGGCATCGTCTACGACTGGTCGCGGGAGGTGGCATCGTGCCTGCCGGAGTACTACCAGTGGACGCAGTGGATGTTCCTGCTGATGTACAAGCGCGGGCTGGCCTACAAGAAGCTGGCCGCGGCCAACTGGTGTCCCAAAGACCAGACCGTGCTGGCGAACGAGCAGGTGGTGGATGGGCGCTGCGAACGCTGCGGCACCGAGGTGATCAAGAAAGATCTGAATCAATGGTTCTTCAAGATCACCAACTATGCCCAGCGCCTGCTGGACGACCTGGACACACTGGAAAGCTGGCCCGACCGGGTCAAGCTGATGCAGCGCAACTGGATCGGGCGTAGCGAGGGCGCGGAACTGGAATGGCCGGTGGTCGGCAGCGACAAGACGATCCGCTTCTTCACCACCCGGCCCGACACGGTCTATGGTGCGACGTTCATGGTCCTGGCCCCGGAGCATCCACTGGTGGCCGAACTGACCACGCCCGACCGCCGGGCCGCGGTTGAAGCCTACGTCGCCCAGGCCCGCAAGCAGAGCGATATCGAGCGCCTGGCGACCGACAAAGAGAAGACGGGCGTCTTCATCGGTGCGACCGCCACCAACCGCTTCACCGGGCAGGCGATCCCGATCTACATCGCGGATTATGTGCTGGTGAACTACGGCACCGGCGCGATCATGGCTGTGCCCGGTGGTGACGAGCGCGACTATGACTTCGCGCTGAAGTACAACATCCCGATCATCCCGGTGGTCGCACCGGATAGCGAAGACGGAGCGCGGCCCACGGCGGGCGACCCGGTCCTGCAACCGATCTACAAAGCCGGTCCCGGCGGCCCGCCACTGTACACCGGGGCGGGGCACATGATCAACAGCGGCCCGCTGAACGGGCTGCCGATTGCCGAGGCGAAGAAAGCGGTGATCGCCCAGGCCACGCAGGACGGGGCGGGCAAGGGCACGGTCATCTACCGCCTGCGCGATTGGCTGATCAGCCGCCAGCGCTACTGGGGTGCGCCGATCCCGATTGTCTACTGCGAGCAGTGCGGCGAGCAGCCGGTGCCGGTCGATCAACTGCCGGTGCTGCTGCCCTATGATGTGGACTTCCGCCCGTCGGGCGAAAGCCCCCTGGCGCGGAATGAGGCGTTCGTCCACACCACCTGCCCGCAGTGCGGCGGCCCGGCCCGGCGCGAGACCGACACGATGGACACCTTCGTGGACAGCTCGTGGTATTTCCTGCGCTTTGCCGACCCGCACAACACGGAGCAAGCCTTCAACAGTGAGCTGGCGAACTACTGGATGCCCGTCAACCAGTACACCGGCGGGGTGGAACACGCCATCCTGCACCTGATGTATGCCCGCTTCTTCACCAAAGTGCTGGCCGATGCGGGCCTGATCACGGCGCAGGAGCCGTTCGCCCGGCTGTTCACTCAGGGCATGATCACCAAAGACGGCTTCAAAATGTCGAAGTCGAAGGGCAACGTGGTGCCGGTGGACGACATGGTCGATCAGTACGGGGCGGATACGGCCCGGCTGTTCATCCTGTTCATCGGCCCACCCGAGATTGACGCTGAGTGGAGCGATGCCGGGGTAGAAGGGTCGGCCCGCTTCCTGCAACGAGTCTGGCGGGTATTCGATGAGCGGGTGCAACTGGGTGAGGATGCCGGGGCCAACCGTTCGCCGGGCGACTATGAGCCGTCGGACCGGGCGCTGCTGCGCAAGGCCCACCAGACGGTGCGCCGGGTGACCGACGACATCGCCCGCTTCCACTTCAACACGGCGATCAGCGCGATCATGGAACTGGTCAACGCGATGACGGCCTACAAGGAGAATCACGGCGTCACGCCGGTGTTCAACGAGGTGGCCCATATCCTGGTGCTGCTGCTGGCCCCCATCGCGCCGCATATCACCGAGGAACTGTGGCACGAACTGGGCGGCGACGGCAGCATCCACCAGCAAGCCTGGCCGCGCTACGATGCCGCCCTGGCCGCCGAGGACGTGATCACCGTCGTCGTGCAGGTCAACGGCAAAGTGCGGGATCGCTTTGAGGTCCCCGCCGACGTGGATGAGGCGACGGCCAAAGAGCGCGCCCTGACCAGCGACAAAGTGACCCCGTTCCTGAACGGCCAGACCCCCCGCCAGGTGGTCTACGTGCCGGGGCGGCTGGTTAATATCGTAGTGTAGGGGTTGGGGATCAGGGATCAGCCGTCCGTACCTGTTGCGGGCGGCTGGTTTCCTTTGTGCTATAATTGCTGGGAGGTATGCCTAGAGAAAGGAAGCAAGCATGGAACGGGTGACGGTGGAGGACGTTCATACACGGTTAGACGAGTTGATCGCCCGCGTTGAGCAAGGAGAAGTGATAATTATTGAGACGGGCGATCAGAAGCAGTTGCAACTGGTTCGGCTTCCGATTCAATATCTCATAGAAGCATACGGAATTCCCGCCATGCTTGGGGGTACGCCTAATATTGGTGCCCAGGAGGGGGATATCTACCGCCCCTATGTTACCACTGAAGAAGAGTTAGAACGCGCACGGAAGGCTCGTGGACCTATTCAGCCTGGTAGCGCCGCCGGGCAAATCTGGATGAGTGATGATTTCGATGAGCCTCTCGAAGACTTCAAGGATTATATGGAATAAGGTGCCGTCAAATCTTTAGAGATGATGACTCTTGCGAAGTCAACCAATGCTGGCGTAGTGGGGGCCCGCGCGGGGGGTGGGGGGGTGGGGGGTTAGTTGTGGGGTGTTAGCACCACAGCCCCACCACTCGGCACCAAAACCAAAAAAGAGGGGTTTG
>JBBSAN010000518.1:0-5378 GCA_038252265.1 Chloroflexia bacterium | reverse complement strand
TTTGCAAACAGTCGTCTGATCGGTCCGAAGTCCACCAACAAAAATTTGCCGCGGTTTGTCCACTCCTCGATACGGGGTCTGAGTGGACCTTATCAGGCCGATTCTAATCCAAGTGGCTCTATTTGTCAAGTTTATCACAATCCGCGCCGGGTGATCGCCAGGCCGCGTGATCCGTAGGATCTGTTTAGGGGCAAGGCTGTTGCCAAGTCAAACCCTGTCATCCTGAGCGCAGCGAAGGTGGGGTTGGGGTTACAAGATCGTCAGCGACGATCGGGATCTTGCCTTGAGCACCACGGACCGCCCAGAAGATCCTGAGCGCAGCAACGGATGACCGCTCGGAAGTTCGATCAGCACCCGTTGATTTTGCAACCTCCCTGTGAAAGCAGGGCTGCGCGGCGCATCCCGCCCGTTGACCCTCTATGCTATGATGGGGGCGTGGCTGTTCGTAAATGTGTAGCATAAGGAGGATCGGATGGACTCATCGTTATCAACGCCGCCGGATCTGCCGCCCGCCGTGCGGGTCGCGGGCGGCGCAGACCGCTTCGGGGAACACCGGAGCCTCGGCATCAGTACTATTGACTTCAAGGTCACCGGGCAGGACAGCACCGGGCTGTTCGTGCTCGAAAACATTTTCCACGCGCCAGGCGGCCCCGCCCGCCACCTGCATTATGACCAGGACGAGTGGTTCTACATCATCGAGGGCACGTTTCTCTTCGAGGTTGGACCCGACCGGTTCCACCTGCAAGCGGGCGATTCGCTGATCGCCCCCCGCCGCGTGCCCCACGTGTGGGCCTATGCTGGAGACGCCCAGGGCCGGATCCTGGTCACCTTTGCCCCCGCCGGGCAGATGGAAGCGTTCTTCCGCGAAGTCACAAAGGCCAACGCGATGCCGCCGCAAGACCCGGCCCTGTGGCGCGCCCACGGCATGGAACTGCTCGGCCCGCCCCTGGCGCTAGGGTAGGGGACCTACAGGCAATCAATCCCCAACCCCCGGCCACCGTGTTATAATAGCGCCGGGACATCCTGGCCCAGGAGGAGAGACAGATGACCGATCCGTCGTTCAAAGAACGCGTACAGCAGGCGCGGATCAGCGTGACGATCAACCGGCGCGAATGGGGTGGGGCAGCGATGATTCGCTGCCATCAATGGCGGCTGGCCGATTGGGACACGCTGCCGGATGATCAGGTGCGGCACGTCATCTACATCCCCGGCGCGTTCGCCAACTTCGCCCAGCACGCGCCGGGGGCGTTGTTGGCCGAAGGGCTGCGCCGGGGGGTGCCGCTGCGGGTCACGGCGGTAGACCTGCCCGAATATGGCGAATCGCGCTTGCCGCCGGGCTGGGCCGCCCGCCTGGCTCATAGCGCCAGCTTCGAGGCCGACGCGGCCCTGCTCCAGGCGGTGGTCGATCACGTCGCGCCGGGCCGCTACACCCTGGTCGGGTGGTCCACCGGGGCCAATCAGGCGGCGATCATGGCCGCCCTCGCCCCGGAGCGGGTGGACGCGGTCGAGTTGTGTATGCCCGGTGGGTTTTTCACCCAGCCGGTGCTGACCAGTCTGGTCCCGCGCTTCACCCTGACCACGCTGAACACGCTGCGGAGTGCCGAACACCGGCGGATGATCATGAGCGATCGCCCGGTGCAGATGAACCTGGAACTGTTGATCAGCCTCACCAAGCTGCCCGCCATCCTCCAGATGATCCGGCTGCTGGGGCGGGCCAACGCCGTGCCGTTCGCGGCGGGGGTGCGTTGCCCGGTGGTCTTCATCCTGGGCCGCCGCGATATCGTCTTCGACCGCCTGCTCCAAATGCACGCGCATGGGGAACTCGCCGCACTGTTCCCCCAGGCCCCGGCGGTGACGGTCCACATCCTGGAAGACGGCACGCACAACGCCTTTTCCACCCAGCACGGCGATATCGCCGCACTGACTCTGGACACGTTGGAGCAGACAGAAAATAGAAATTAGAAGTCAGCAGTCAGAAGGTAGAAGTCAGAAGTCAGAAGTCAGAAAACGTGATCAGTACGCAGCGGTCAGAGAAATAGCTGACCACTGACCACTGACCACTGACCACTGACTTCTCGCCGGAGGGGCTTATGAGTGGGTTGGTTTTTGGCTGCATCGTGCCGCACGGCAGCGAGGTGATCCCCGAACTGGGCGGCGAACTGGCGGTGCGGACGGCGACCACGCGCCACGCGTTCGAGGAAGTGGGCCGCCGCATGGAGGCCCTCACGCCCGAAACGGTGGTGGTGATCACACCGCACGGGGTGCGCGTGACTGGGGCGGTCTGCGTGATGACGACCGAGCGGGCCTTCGGCGTGCTGGAAGGGCCGGGAGGCCGGGTCGAAGTGGATATGGCGGTGGACACTGTGCTGGCGCAAGGGATCGCCGTGCGGGCCGGGCAGGCCTATGGCGTGCCCACCGCCACCGCGATCTATGGCTCAAGCGGCGGCGACGGCTGCTTTACGCCGCTGGATTGGGGAGCCGTGGTGCCGCTGTGGTACCTGGGGGCGCGCTGGGCCACCCCGCCGTCGATCATCAGCATCACCCCGTCGCGGACGCTGACCCTGGCCCAACTGGCCGATTTCGGCACGGCCCTGGCCGAAGAGGCA
The DNA here is from genome assembly GCA_038252265.1 of Chloroflexia bacterium. Lineage (GTDB taxonomy): Bacteria > Chloroflexota > Chloroflexia > QHBQ01 > JAICKM01 > JBBSAN01. Next base: position 2,772 of record JBBSAN010000518.1, on the reverse strand, counting down.
GCGCAACTGGGGCGGCGGGTGGCCCTGGTTGCCAGCGCCGATTGGGGCCACGCCCATGCCGCCGACGGCCCCTATGGCCTCGATCCGGCCTCCGCCGAGTTCGACGCGATGGTCGTCGCCACCCTGAAGGCCGACGATCCCGCCCGCTTGCTCACGACCGATCTCGACTTTGCCGACCGGGCGAAAGTAGACGGCTTGTGGCAGGCCGCCATGCTGGCCGGTGCCCTGCGCCACACTCCCCTGCGCGGCACGTTCCTCTCCTACGAAGTCCCCACCTATTTCGGGATGCTCACAGCGGTGTACGAGCAATGAGTGATGAGCAATGAGTGATGAGGGACGAGTGCTGAGGGACGAGTGCTGAGGATTGAGCGCCAGTAAGGTTTTATTGATCCCTGGTCCCTGATCCCTAGATCCCTGACTCCGCTCCTCATTGCTCATTGCTCATTGCTCATTGCTCGTCCCTCTACTGGCGGCCCAGCTTGCGGTAGCCGTCGCTGCTGAGGCGACCACCGGGAGTCCAGGGGATCTCGTCGTCGGGGGGGGCGGACGCGGATGTGTCGCCGGGCGAGAAGCTGCTCGGCCCCAGATCGGCCACGATCGCTTGCTGCTCCGGGGTGAGGGGCGATCCCAACGCCGCTTCGATCTGTGCGAGGTCCCACGACAGCAGCGCGTCTTGCTCCGTAGCGGTCAGGTCGTGGCTGCCGATGGTGCCCTCCGGATCGACTTCAATACGAGCGCGGAAAGCGGTATCCGCGACCAGTTGCTCTAGAATATCGCGCAAGGCGTCCTGGCTCATGGGGGTGCTCCTCTGTGGGGTGATGCGGGCGGCGGGCCGGTGCGCCGGTCGATCCGGCCTGGGTATTATACCCGATCCCCCCGCAACCGTCAGCGTGGGGTCGTCAGGTAGCAGCCCCATTGCCCCTGCATCCCCAGGTTCCAGGCCCGCGCCGTGGCGAAAATCTGCGCCCGCGCATCGGTGATCGGCTGATCGCGGTAGGGATTCCAGTCGCCCGTCCAGGTGGCGAGGCTATATTGAAAGAGGCCGACATTGGCGCCATCGGGGCTGACGCTGGCCGGATCGCTGCCCGACTCGCAGCGCATCACGGCGATCATCTGCGCTTCGCTCTCCAGGTAGGGATACTGCGCCCGTGCCTCGTGGATCCACTGTATGTACGGGTCGGGGTCGGGGGTTGGTGGGCGCGTGTCGCTGACCGGGATCGCGGCGAGCGGCGCGGGCCGCGCCGGGCTGGCCGTGGCCGTGGGCCGGGGCGCGAACGAGGGCACGCCCCAGTTCCGCGCCGTGCGCGACCCCAGCACCGCTAGCAACACCGCCGCCCCGATGATCAACGCCAGGCACCCCAGCGGGCGGCGGGTGCGGCGACGGCGGCGCGTGAGATAGGGGGAGCGCATACGTCCAGTATAGCAGGGTCGGGAAGGGGGGTCAATCAGAAGACAGAAGTCAGAAGACAGAAGTCAGAAATCAGAAATCAGCTTCTTTCATAAATAAGTAAAGAGCACGTTGGCTCTCTCGCCCGCAGGGAGAGGGCGGGGGGTGCGGGCGGATCTTGCCCGCTCCCCTAGTCCGCCCCAGTGACACCCCAACCCCGACCCCCGACCCCCGACCCCCGACCCCCGCGATTGACAGCAGCCCCGAAGGATGCTATGATCCCGGCGAGCCTATGCCCGGCCCCTTGCGGGCGGCGTACCTCGCCGGGTCCCCTCCACCTAATCTCCTGCACGCCACGGCCCTGTGCGTACACCTGTTTGACAGCCTGAGGAAGGGGCGGATCATCATGTCCAGACGCATCTTTAGCTTCGTTGTGATCATTCCGGCAGTCGTTCTCTTATTAGCCGCGGTCGCGCTGGCGGTGCGGGCGAGTGGCTCCCCGGCGCACCAGGCCGCGACCCTGGCACCAGGGGCCGCCGAGGCCGCGCCCGCCCGCGCTGCGGTGGCGGCTCCCCGCCAGCCCCAGGCCGTTTGGACCGACATCGCCCCGTTCCCCACCGTGTCGGTCAGCCCCACGCCGGGCACCTACCCCCTGCGGCTGAAGCGGGCCGCCGCCGCCGCCTACCCGCCCAACGGCAACATCTATGTGCTGGGCGGGCGGCATGGGGTGGACGGCGAAGACGTGGCCCTCCAGTGGATCTGGGAATACAACCCCACCGGGAATACCTGGACCCGCAAGAACGCCCTGCTCGACGGGGCGGCGGTTGGCTCGCGTTACACCGCCAACATGGCCGCCGCCGTGCTCACCAACGCTAACGGGGTCCGCATCTATGCCATCGGCGGCAGCAGCATTGACAGCGTGCCGACGCCAGTAGTGCGTATCTACGACCCGGTGGCCGACGTTGCGACCGTGCTTACCACCACCGATAACTGGCCTGCCGCGCCGGTGCGGGTGCCGGGCGGCTACGCCGTGGTCAACAACAAGCTTTATATTTTCGGCGGCTATTCGTCCATTGCCAACGCGGGCGCGGGGGGCGTCTTCACCGACACCTGGCGCTTCGACCCGCTGGCGGCGACTGGCTCGCACTGGACCCAGCTTCCCACCGCCAATCTTAACCTGGGGCGCGGCTACATCGCCGGGGTGGCCCTCGACGGCTTCATCTACGCCGTCGGCGGCGACATCTGGGACCCGGTCGGGCGCACGCTGGTGCCGGTCACCAACGTCGAACGCATGGATCCCGCGCAGGCCAACCCGACCTGGACGAGCGTCGCCTCGCTGCCCACCGCCCGTGGCGATATGGGGGGCTGGGCCTACGACACCGGCA
>JBBSAN010000517.1:0-5378 GCA_038252265.1 Chloroflexia bacterium | reverse complement strand
GGCGGGTTTGGCGGCGGCGCTCGATGCAATAAGCAAACTGGAAAAGCGTAGTATAATAGAGAAGGGCGGGGCAATGGCCCGTCCTCAGTGGAAAACGAAAGTCCCTTGCAAGGAGGTGCAGTATGAACCGGGCATTGGGATGCCCAAAGGTCGCTGTCCGCCGCTCTTGGGGATGTAGACCCGACGGACCGGCTTGGGGCGGTAACCTTTGAGGCTCAGGCCCTCCTTAAACAGTTGCAGGCGTGCCGTTGGCGTGTCGCCTACCACGCCATCCACGCCTGCGGTGTGTTTACCCTGGTTCTCCTGCGTGACCCGCCGGATTGCCAGCAGCTTGTTTGATGTGGCTCGTGCGAGGAGCTTTTGCCGGTTTTTGACCTTGCGCCAGTCCTCGGTTTGGGTAGCGCAGTAAATCCGCTCTTGCAAACGACGGACATTAGTTTCCACTGCGGGCCAGTTGACGTCGGCCCACGTTGGGGCCTGTTGTTCTGTGGTCGGTTCAGTGAAGACTTTCACCGTCTAACGTCTCCGCAGATTGGGTCGTTGCCATTGGTTCATTACTGTCAAGACCCGTCGGACGTCAGCATCCTTTCGAGTTGGATATCTCCGGCGTATGCTGGCTCTATCCCGCCGATTACCGGCGGGCGTTCGCTTCTTCCGACCGCTCCTTCCCGCTGCACCGTGCCCATCCTCACGGAGGGGATACCGCGATAGCGGGGCGCATCGGGCTTACTCAGTTGACGACTGAGAAGATGCGGATGGCCTGGTTGGCGTCTTTGCCCCGGTGGGCGCGTTGAATGTCGCTGCCAGCTACTGCCTATGGCAGACCGGCCCACGTACCATTTTGGTGACGGCATCGCAGCCTCTTTTGCCGTTTGACTTTCACAGTGCTCTCCATTCTCGGTTTGTTGGTCCTCTTGTTGTTAACCGTAGCTGGCGTGGCGGTGGCGCTGCCCGATATTGTTCGCTACCTGCGCATCCGGCAGATGTAACCGGCAGCCGCAAACCGGAGCGTCCGGCACGCGGGGGCCGTAAGCGACACACTATTCCTCAGAAGTTGTATAATGAGGAATAGGAACCTTACTGTGCTGAGAACGCTGATCGAGGGAAAGGACCGCCCGTATGTGTGTGACTGTGCCGTGCAAAGTACTCCAGGTCGCTGAAGGGCAAGTCGAAGTGCTCTACGAAGAGGGGCCGCGCTGGGTACACGTCCAGAACATCCCAGACCTGGCGGTCGGCGAGTATGTGACCGTCTATGCGGGCACCGTGCTGGATCGTATGCCGACGCCAGAAGCCGAGGAAGTCCTGCGCCTGATCGCGGAACTCGTCGCCATGGAGGACGCGGCCTATGACTGAGCTAGAGATCCCGACGCAACCCCTGGCGGGCCAGCTCCGCTTTATTCACTACGCCTTCATGCCCAACCGCTTGCAGTATTGCGGCGGCGACGACAATCGCACGTTGCTGGACTATGGGACGGCCCAGGTGGTGGACGGCGGCCTCACCCCGCTGCTGCGCCGCTTCACCGGTGCCCTGCCCTACCTGCGGCTCATCGCCCGCGCCAATAACATCGCGGACCCGTTCGACAGCCGGGTGGTCGAGGCCTACTGGATCGGCAATAACCTGCTGGAACAGGTCGAGGTGCGCCAGCTTTACGATTCGCTGGCCGAGCGATTCGGCAAACAACTGGAAGGCCGCGCCCGCGAGTTGATGCTGAACAAGGCCCCCGCCGGGGCACGCCCGCACCACAATTTCCATGTGTTTGATATCCACAGCCGCGTCGGCGAAGTGGAACACACGATGGTGACGATGGACCAGTGCCGGATCAGTAGCGGCAAGGTGCTGGCGGTCGAGGGGGCCGAACTGGTGGTCGAACGCCAGCCGCTGATCATGCTGGAGGGCAAGCTGGCGCTGGGACCCGCCGAACGCACGCGGGTGGTCCGGCAGGTAGAATCGCAGGGCTTTGCCGATGCCGCCGCTGTCGGCGATTGGGTGGCGCTGCACTGGGGCTGGGTGTGCGAGGTGCTGACCCCGCGCCAGGCGGCCCAACTAGCGCATTACACCCGCTATCACCTGGCGTTGGCAAACCAGACGATCTAACCCGGCCAGAAAGGACCCGCGCTCATGCTGCGGAAAGCGTTTATCTCTTCGGGCGTCTCCTATCATTACGATCTCGTCCAACCCGGCGGCCCCCTGCACGATTTTGAGGTCCTCGATCTGGGCCGGTTGGAGCAGGTGAACCTGAACGCCTACAGCCTGATCCTGGTGCCCCGCTCCGCCGACGGCGAAACATTGCACACGCGGCGCTATCAGATCGCGCGCTTTCTGGATCGCGGGGGGGTGTTGATCGCCCTGGGCGAATTGTGGGCCGACTGGTTCCCCGGCTGCCGCTGGGAAGGCGAGTGCTACGAGGATACGCTGGCCCCGCAGATCGTCAGCGACCACCCGCTGGTGAGTGGCTACAGCAGCGAGGATTTGCACTGGCACCCGGCGAAGGAACGCTGGTGCTGCCACGGGCACCTCGCCGCGCCGCCCGATGCCGAAGTGCTGGTCCGCAACACGCGGGGCGATCCCTGGCTCTACATCGACCGCACCTCGACGAACGGCGTGATCCTGGCCTCGTCGAACCTGGACCCCGACACCCATGCTTTCCACGGCAGCGCGGTGGCCCGCAGCTTCTTCGACCGGCTGTTCGCCTGGGCGGAGGCTGAAGCCGCCAACGCCGCCGCCCGCCGCGAGGCCACGCCCCGGCGCATCGCGGGCCTCTATTCGGGGGTGCATTTCCAGCGCGCCTTCTACGCCGACGCCGAATTCGCCCCCCGGTTCGCGGTCCTGCCGGTCTGGGAACTGGCCGCCACCGATCTGCACGATTATGCCGCGCTGTGGGTGCCGCGCGAGAGCAACCAGACGGAACTGGTCCGCCACCGGGCCAAACTGGGACAGTATCTGGAGGAGGGCGGCACCATCATCGCCTTTGACGAGGTGAACCAGCCGTGGTTGCCCGCCGGGCAGTGGACGCCGCGCCATCTCGATGTCGAGACTGTGCGAGTCGCCGCTCACCCGGTCGTCGCGGGCCTCAGCGCTGAACAGGTGCGCTGGCACTCACACGGGGCGTATGAGCCGTACCCGAACGCCGATATCCTCGTGGACGACGGTGCGGACGGGGTAATGCTCTTCCTCGATGAACGCAGCTTTCCGGGCAAGTTGCTCGCCGGGACTCTGGACCCCGATTGCCATGCGGGCTTCGGCACCGAGACCACCCGCCCGTTGTTGCGTGCAATCCTGGCCTGGCTAAGCGCCCACGAGGCCGCACCGGCAGCCGCCCCCAGACAGGTCGTAGGCGTGGCCTGATCCCGATGTAGAAGGAGGGCTGTAATGGCCCGTAACGTAACCCGCCGGCAGTTCTTGCAGGCTGCCGCCGGATTGGTCGGCGCTGCCTTCGTCGCGGGCTGCGATGTGGGTAGCACCGGCCAACCGGCTACGCCCTCGCCGGTCGCGGTCCCGACCACGACCCCCGTCCCGTTCGCCCCCACCCCGCTCCCGCCCCCGACCGCAACTGTTGTCGCGACAACATCCCCCACGACGGGGCTGGTCCGCTTTGCCTGGTGGACCGATGTGGGCAACCCCACCCCCTTCCAGGTGTCGGTCACCGGGCCGGGCGGGGCGGTGCTGATCAGCCTGCTCTATGACACGCTGACCTGGAAAGATCAAAACGGCCTCATCCCCTGGCTGGCGGCAAGCTGGGAGACCGCGCCCGACGGGTTGAGCGTTACCTTCCGCCTGGTCGAAACCGCCCAGTGGCAGGACGGGCAAGCCCTCACCGCCGACGACGTGAAGTTCTCCTTTGACTATTACGCCAAACATCCCTACCGCTGGATGCCCACGCCGATGGTGGACGGGGCCGACGTTCTGGGGCCGGGGCAGGTCCGGGTGCGGCTCAAGCGACCCTATGCCGCGTTCCTGGAGGACATCGCCGGGAGCGTGCCGATCATCCCCCGCCACGTCTGGGAAGCGGTGGCCGACCCGGCGAAGTATACCGGCGCGGACGCCACGCTGGGCAGCGGGCCGCTGCGGTTGGTCAGCCGGGACGAGGCCGCCGGGGCCTACCAGTTGGCGGCGAACACGGCCTACTGGCACGGTCAGCCCCGCTTCACCGAGTGGCGACAGTTCGCCGTGCCCGCCGAGGCCCGCGTTGAGATCGTCCGCCAGGGCAACGCGGATGTGTCGCTGAGCAGCGACGCCTCGGTGCGCGATCTGCTGGCGAACGACCCGCGCCTGAAGATCCACGAGACCGCGCCGTTGTCGATTGTCCGGCTGGTGATCAACACCGGGAGCGCGCCGCTGGACCGCAAGGAAGTCCGCCAGGCGATTGCCTATGCCCTCGACCGCAAGCTCATCGCCGAGACGGTGACGCGCGGCCCGGCCATCATTGGCAGTGCCGGGGTGGTACCGCCGGAAACGCCCTGGTACAACCCGGCGCTCCCGGCCTATGCCTACGACCCTGATCGCGCCCGTGCCTTGCTGGGCGGGCAGCCGCTCACGCTGACGATCCTGGCCGATCCCACTGCCCGCGAGCCGGACCTGATGCGCCCCATGCTCCAGGCGGTGGGGATCACCCTCAACATCCAGAAGGCGGACGCGGCGACGCGGAACCAGTTGTTAAGCGAGGGCACGTTCCAGATGGCGCTGACCAGCCACATCGGCGTGGGCGGCGACCCGGATTACCTGCGACGCTGGTACGCGGGCGAGGAAACGAACGCCTTCGCCCAGGGATCGATCTTCCACAACGACGCCTATGCCGCGCTGGGCACGCAGGAAGCCGCCACCTTGGACCCCGCCAAGCGCCGCGATCTCGTCTTCCAGATGCAGGCGATCCTGGCCGAAGAACTGCCGACGGTGGTCCTCTATCATCGCCGGTTCTACTGGGTCTATGACCCGGCGGTGTTCACGCCGATCGAGACCGCCGGGGGGCTGATGAACGGGATCCCCTTCCCCGACAACAAGCTCGCCCTGCTCGGCAAGTAACCGGCAGCGATGTCGCGTCCGGCCCTGCGCCTCCTGCGCCGCTACCTCGTGGTGACGGGGTGCATCATCCTGCTCAACTTCTTCATCCCGCGCCTCCTGCCGGGCGACCCGCTCAACGCCGGGGGGGCGGAGGGCCTCGATAGCGCCCAACCCCTCCCGGCGGCGGCCCGGGCGCAGCTTCGCACCACCTACCACCTCGACGCGCCCCTGCCCGATCAGTTGGGTGCCTACCTGGGCGACCTGGCGCGGGGCGACCTGGGCTGGTCCATCGCCCAGAGCGCGCCGGTCACCACGCTCCTCTGGCACCGGCTGCCCTGGACGCTGGGGCTGCTGCTCATGGCGCTGGGCCTATCTGCGG
>JBBSAN010000516.1:0-5395 GCA_038252265.1 Chloroflexia bacterium | reverse complement strand
GGATCTTCACGGCGGTCCGTGCTGTTCAGGCCGCGATCCCGCTCTCCGCTAACGACTTGGCGGCCCCAACAAGATCCTTCGCTGCGCTCAGGATGACTGCTTGGGTAACCAACGCGCCATGCCGCATAACTCAGGAAGCTGCGGTAGCAGGGCAGGAGAATCAAAAAGGCTCCCCAGGACGGGGAGCCTTTCGATAGACGGGTGGGGGGGTGGCCCCGGTGCGCCTAGATGTGGCAGCTTGCCAGGCCACGCTTTTCGAGGTACTGCTGGTGGTACTCTTCGGCGCGGTAGAAGGTGGTGGCGGGCGTGATCTCGGTCACGATCGGGCGGCGATAGCGGCCCGTCGCGGCCTGCTCCGCCTTAGAAGCGGTGGCGATGGCCTCCTGCTCCGGGCTGTGAACGAAGATCGCCGAGCGATACTGCTTGCCGTAGTCCGGCCCCTGGCGGTTCAACTGCGTCGGGTCGTGGTTCTCCCAGAAGATCTTGAGCAGCGCCTCGTAGGAGACGCGGGCCGGATCATATTCGACCTCGACCACTTCGGCGTGCCCGGTGCGGTCGGTGCACACATCCTTGTAGGTGGGGTTAACCAGCGTGCCGCCCTCATAACCCACCGCCGTGGCGACGACGCCCGGCACCTGGCGGAACTCGGCTTCCACGCCCCAGAAACAGCCCGCGCCAAACGTGGCCTTCGCGGTAACCGGGGTTGGGGTTGTGTTCGTGTTCGTGTCCATGATAGATAATCTCCCTTTAAGATAAAATGATTCACCAGACAAACGGTGGAATTATTCCTGCGGCTCCAGGCGGAGCGATACCGAATTGATGCAATAGCGCAATCCGGTCGGGCGCGGGCCATCATCGAAGACATGGCCCAGGTGAGCGTCACAGGTCGCGCAGAGCACTTCGGTTCGTCGCATCCATAAGGCGCGGTCGGTTTCCTCCGCGACATTCTCCGGCGTGATCGGCGCGGTAAAACTCGGCCACCCGGTGCCCGAGTCGAACTTGCTGGTAGACGCGAACAACGGGGTGCCGCAACAGACGCAGGCATAGACTCCCCGATCCTTCGTGGCATGATACGCGCCGGTGTAGGCCCGCTCGGTGCCTTTGCGCCGGGCGACCCGGTACTGTTCCGGGGTGAGTTCCTGCTGCCACTCGGTATCCGACTTGATCACTTTTGCTTTCATTCTCTGTTCTCCATAGGCCCCCGCCGGGCGGGGGTGGGATGCGCACCGGGAGCTTGGTCGGCGCGGCAGGCCCATCGGCTTGCACATAGTATACGGAGCGCACGCCCAAAGAGTTCTATCAGCGCCGGGGAACTCGTGCCTGGGCCGGGTCTGTCTCTCGGGCTGCCGTGGGCGGGGCGCGCTAATATGTTATAATTATTATAGAACAAATAAGCGAACCTCACCATAGAAAGCGAGCCTCCGTCTTCATGCTCCCTTTGCGTTTGCGCTTGCGCAACTTCATGTGTTACCGCGACGATAATCCCGTGCTGGACCTGACCGGGGTCCACCTGGCCTGCCTGGCGGGCGAGAATGGGGCCGGGAAATCGGCCCTGCTCAGCGCCATGACCTGGGCGCTGTGGGGCAAGGCCCGCGAGCGCGTCACCGACGACGAACTGATCACCCAGGGCGCGACCGAAATGGAAGTGGATTTCGAGTTCGCGCTGGGGCCGCACCGCTACCGGGTGCTGCGCAAGCGGAGCAAGAAGGCGCGCGGCAGCACCCTGCTCAACTTTGAAGTGTTCAACGACGGCACCTGGAAGGCGATCACCGGCCATACCGTGCCCGAAACCGAAAAGAAGATCGTGGAGACGCTGCGGCTGGACTACGAGACCTTCGTCAACTCGGCCTTCCTGTTGCAGGGCCGGGCCGACTCGTTCACCATGAAAAGCCCGACCGAGCGCAAACAACTGCTGGGCGAGATCCTGAACCTCGGTGTCTACGAGCAATACCTGGAAGCGGCGCGCAAACGTGCCCGCAACTGCGAAGCCGAGCGCGACCGGCTGGCTGGCAGCCTGGCTGCGCTGGACGTGCAGATCGCCCGCCGCCCCGCCGTCGAAGCCGACCTGGCCGCCCGCACCCAGCAGCACCAGGAGGCGCAGACCGCCCTGACCGCGCATGAAACGGCCTATGATGCGCTCAACACACTGGTGCAGCGGCTGGAAGAGCAGGCCACCGAACTGGCCGCCATCCGGGAGCGGATGGCCCGCGATACCGGCGAAGCGGCCCGGCTGCGGCGTGATGCCGAGGGGCGACGGGTGCGTATCGCCAACTATGAAGCGATCCTGGCCGAGCGCACGCCGATCACCGCCGGGTATACCCGCCTTCAGGCGGCGAAGGCGCAGGAGGCCGCGTTGAGCGCCGCGCTGAACGAGGTGCGCCGCCTCGAAGGAGAGACCCGCCGCCTGGAACGGATCATTAACGAGGAACGGAACAAGCTGGAGAACATTGCCAGCGGGCATATCCGCATGATCCCGGAATTGGAGCGCCGCACCGCCGATTTCGCCCGGCTGGAACACGAACTGGCCGAGGCGCGGGCCGTGCTGGCGAACTTCGTCGAGATCGACCAGCAGCGAGAGAAGGCCCAGCAGCGGTTGGAGGAGGCCCAGCAAAACGCAGCGGCGGTGGCAGGGGAGAACACCAAGCTCAAAGAAGAGATGGAGGCCCTGCGCGCCCGGATCACCCAGCTAGAGCAAGCCTTTGCCGATGCCGACTGGCACCAGTCGCCCGCGCAAGGGCACGGCACGCCCTGTCCGCTGTGTTCGCAGTTGATGAGCGAGGATGTGTACAGGCGGGTGCGCGATAGCTACGAACAAGAGGGGCTGACCCGCAAGCGGCGCTATATGGCGAACAAGCGCCGCCACGAGGAGTTACAGCAAGAGGTGACCCGGCTCAAAGCCCAGGTGACCGGGCTGGATACCCAGTTGCGTCCCCGCGCGATGGCCCAGAAACGCGAGAGCACCCTGGAACGCGACCTGCTGGCGGCGCAGGAGGCGGCGCAGCGGCTGGTGGATGAGCAGGCCCAACTGGCCGTGATCGAGGCGCGGATCGGCAGTGGCGATTATGCCGTGGACGAACGCGCCCGCCTGCAAACCGCCGAGCGCCGGATCGTGGAACTCGCCTTTGATCAGCTGGCCTATGACGCGGTGCGCCGCGAGCTGGAGAGCCTGGCCGAGTTCACCGCCCGCCATGCCGACTTGCTCAAAGCCGAGGAACACCTGGACGACGAGCGCCAGGCGTTGCAGAGCGTCAGCGAGGCGCTGGTTCACCGCGAGGCCAGTCTGGAAGCAGAGACCCGCCGCGCCGCCGACCTGGAAGCCGGGCTGCGCGATCTGGCCCGCTTGCGGGGGGAGGCCGACGAGCACCGCCGCGCCGTGACGACGCTGCGCCGGGCGGTGGCGGACGCCGCCGACCTGCGGACCCGCGCCCAGCTACAGCTTGACGACATCAGCGCCGCTGCCGAAGAGCGCGCCTTGCAGGCCACCGCCCAGCAGAAAGCCCTGGCCGACAAGAGCGTCTACGACGAGCTGATCCGCGCCTTCGGCAAGGGCGGCATCCAGGCGATGATCATCGAGAGCGTCATCCCGGAGCTACAGGACGAGGCGAATCACCTGCTGGGGCGCATGACCGACGAGCGGATGCACCTCCAGTTCGAGACGCAGCGCCAGGCCAAGACCAGTGACAACATCATCGAGACGCTGGATATCCGCATCACCGACGAGTCAGGCACGGCGCGCAAATACGAGCTATTCAGCGGTGGCGAGGCGTTCCGCATTAACTTTGCCGTGCGGATCGCCCTGAGCAAGCTGCTGGCGCGGCGGGCCGGGGCGCAACTGCAAACGCTGGTCATTGACGAAGGCTTCGGCACCCAGGACGGCCAGGGCCGCGAACGGCTCATCGCCGCCATCCACTCCATTCAAGACGACTTCTCCTGCATCCTGGTCATTACCCATATCCAGGAGCTAAAAGACGAGTTTCCCACCCGTATCGAAGTCGCCCGCACGGCTACCGGCTCGCGAGTGTCGGTCAATTAAGAAGGATGAATTAAGAAAGTAAGAAGGAGACGATGCGACTATGCGCCGTCTCCTTCTTACTTTCTTAATTCATCCTTCTTAATTTAATCCGCCGGTTCGGGGTGGATCGTGACCCGGTAGGCAGCGGGGAGGGCGGCGCGGACGGCCTGCTCGATCTGGGCGGTGCGGGTATGCGCTTCGGTGATCGGCATCTTGCCATTCAGGCAGACATGGATCGTCAGTACGTAGCCGTAGCGCGCCTGACCGATGTGGATGGCGCGGACGCTGCCGGGGCCGCCGACGCGCTCGGCGGCGCGCCGGATCAGGTCTTCGATGGTCGTATCCAACACCGGCGTGATCTGCTCCACGTCATCATATCGTGGCTCGATATGCGCCTCGACCGTGGCGAGGTGGGGCATCTCTTCGCGCAGATTGGCCTCAAAGACCTCGGTCAGCAGGTGGGCCTGGGCCAGGGTCTGCCGGGCGGGCACTTCCATGTGCATATCGAGCCGCAGCCCGGTCGGCGTCTCGAAGGCCCGCACATGATGGATGCTCACGCCCAGCCGCGCCGCAATGACCCGCGCCGAGTCGGTCGTTCGTTCCGTGACCGACTGCACCGGGTGGGTGTGGACCACCACATCGGCCCCCGGCACCACCGTCCGCACCCGGCGAATCACATCCTCGGAGATCGAATCGGACTCCTCGACCGATAGGCCCCGCTCCACATCGACGATCACATCGGCATAGGCCCGGTCGCCCGCATAACGGAGCCGGGCGCTTTCGGTGGTGACCACCCCGCCCGCCGCCGACGCGGCGCTGCTGATCGCGTCCATCAACTGCGGGTCCACCTGATCCATCAGCGTGGTCACGGAACGCCCGACCAGACCCCAGGCGACATGGATGATCACCAGGGCGACGATCACCCCGGCGGCGGCATCGGCAAACGACAGCCAGTGCGACGGCCAGCCCAGTAGGCCACCGATCCAGATCAGGGTGAGGCTCGCCAGCACCGTGCCGGAACTCCACAGGTCACTGGCGAAATGGGCGGCATCGGCGGCCAGCGCCTGGCTGTTTGTTTCGCGGGCGACTTTCCTCAGCATCCGGGAGCGGCTGAAATCTATGCCGAGCGCGGTCAGCATCACGACAAAGCTGAAGATGTTCGTCTGGGGCACCTCGTCCTTGACGAACACCCGCTGGTACGCCTCGTAGAGAATGCCGATGGCCGTGCTGCCCAGCAGCACCACCGCGAACAGCGCGGCCAGGCTCTCCGCTTTGGCATGGCCGTAGGGGTGATTCCGGTCGGGCGGGCGGTCGGCGACGCGCACGGCGGCATAGCTGAGGATGGTGCCCACCAGATCCAACCCGGAATGCAGCGCCTCGGAG
>JBBSAN010000515.1:0-5395 GCA_038252265.1 Chloroflexia bacterium | reverse complement strand
GCGGGCACACCGTCGGAGATCGCCTCGATCCCGGTCAAGGCGGTACACCCGCTGGCGAAGGCGCGCAGCAGCACGAAGAGGCCCAGGGTTTCCACGCCTGCTGTCGGGTAAGGGTCGGGGATATTGGTCACGGTGCCCAGCGAGCCGGTGGCGAATTGATACAGCCCCAGGCCCATCATTGAGAAGACCAGGAACAAGAAGACATAGGTGGGGGCGGCGAAGATGGTGCCCGACTCGCGGATGCCGCGCAGGTTGAGCAGGACAACGATCAGCACGGCAACCAGGGCAATTTCGACGCGGTACGTGCTCAGGTCGGGCGCGCCAAGGTTGGCGGCCAGCGAAATAAGGTTGGCGATGCCAGCGGAGATACTCACCGAGACGGTGAGGATGTAGTCGGTGAGCAGGGACGCTCCGGCGACCAGGCCTGGGCCGGTGCCGAGGTTGTCTTTGGAGACGATATAGGAGCCGCCGCCTTTGGGGTAGGCGAAGATGGTCTGGCGGTAGGAGAAGATGACGATGCCGATCAGGGCGGCGATGGCGATCGAGATCGGAATATTGAAGGAGAAAGCCCCTGTGCCCGCCAGCAGGAGGGTCGCCAGCACCGCCTCGGTGGCATAGGCGACGGAGGAGAGGGCGTCGGATGACAGCACCGCCAGGGCCTTGACTTTGCTGAGCCGCTCATGAATCGAGGCGGCGGTGGAGAGGGGGCTGCCGATGAAGAAGCGCTTGAGCCGGTCGAAAACACGGCCCGCGCCGGTGGTGGGCCGGATGGTGGTGGGGAGGGCTTCGATGTGGCCGGGGCCAACGCGCTTGAAGCCGACCTCGCTGGCGCGGACGCGGCGGACGAAGCGGTCGCCGGGGTGGGTGCCGGTATGCAGTTCGCCGCGCTCCAGGTCGCCGATGTTCAGGCGTGCGCCGCCGCTGATCAACTGATTCCCCCGCCGGGTCGGCGCGGCGGGTGGCGTCACTCGTGGCGCCGGTGGCTCCGCCAGGGGTGCTGCATCGCCGCCTTGCGGCCCGGCGTCTGTCGCGCCAGAGGTATTTTCCATCAGCCGCACCGGGCGGGCGCGACGGATAGTGTGGGACGGGGGAGGGGAGACGGGGGGTATTGACAGGGATGCCGTCGTTGTGCGCGGGTCGCTGTTCGTGACCGTCTCCGTAGTTGTTGTTGGTACCAGGTCTTCTGGTTGTGGGCCGCTACTCATTGCTAGGTGTCCTTTCCGACTCGGTAAATAGGTTCTCCGATCTTATTATTACACACTCCCACCGCCTGCTGGCCGATCTTTATACTTTTCTTATGCCGCTCATGCGTGGCATTTACGCTTCTCTTATCCCGCCTGCACTGTTTCGACAGGGCGTAATCCTATGCCGCCGTCGTATGGATTCCCCACGGCGCGACAGGCACGGTAATCGGCGCAGCGACCCGCTGCCCTGGCGGCTGCGCGGCCCGGCGATCAGGGGGTGGGTTGGTGGGTTATGGGCGGAAAAGGAGTGGGCTTGGTGGGGGTGGGTGCGGGAGCATGGGGTGTTTACGCCGGTCCGCCGGGCGGCGCTGGCGTTTAAGCTCAAGGTTGGGAGATCAGGGTGCGGGGCGTCCCGGTCAGCGCATCATCTTGCGTTGGCGCAGGTAGGTGGCGACTTCGTCGTAAAAGCCGCCTTCGTTGCTGTAGATGGCGTAATTCTTGGCGGTGTTGAGCCATTCGGTGGTGCTGGGGCGGAGCGTGCGGAGGGCGCGCAGGAGCATATTGGTGGTGAGCGGCCCGATCTTGCCGGTCTTCATCGCTTCGCGCAACGCCTCTTCGGCGGCGCTGTCCACCAGGGCGCGCAGGTCGGCCCCGCTGTAGCCCTCGGTGTCGTGGGCCAGGCGGGCCACGTCTACTTCGGCGGCGGCGGGCTTGCCGTGGAGGTGCAACTGGAGGATCTCGCGCCGGGCGGGTTCGTCAGGCGGGGGGATAAAGACGATGTACTCGAAGCGGCCCGGACGGCGTAGGGCCGGTTCGATATGCCAGGGGCTGTTGGTCGCGCCGACGATCAGCAGGCCGGTATTGTCGCCCTCGGCCCCGTCCAGTTCGGCCAGGAACTGGTTGACCAGGGTGCGCTGGTGGTGCTGGCGCATATCGAGGCGGTTGCCGCCCAGCGCCTCGATCTCATCGAAGAAGAGGATGGTGGGGCGCATCCGGCGGGCCGTCTCGAAGAGGACGTGGAGCTTCTTTTCACTCTCACCGTACCACATGTCGAGCACGTCGCTGATGCCGACGCTGATAAAGTGCGCGCCGACCTCCCCGGCGGTGGCGCGGGCGATGTAGGTCTTGCCGACGCCGGGCGGGCCGTAGAGGAGCAGGCCACCGCCGGGGCGCTTGCCGTAGGCGGCGAACACTTCGGGCTGCTGGAACGGGTAGATGATCGCCATACGGATGCGCTCTTTGACCGCGTCCATGCCGCCCACATCGGCAAAGGTGATGGTCGGGCGTTCGACCAGTTCCGGTAGCGGCTCCAGCGGTTCGTCGTCCTGCGCGCCCAGGCGCAATCCTTCGGAGACGGGCGGGCGGGCGGGCGGCCCATTTGCCGGGCGGGGCTGATCATCCGCGGCAGGCTTGGGGCGGGGCGTACTGTCGGGGACGACGCCGCGCAGGGCCAGGGCAATGCCCTGGCTGATCATGGCCTCCCCTTCCTCGCCCAATGCACTCTGCACCTCGGCCTGCTGTTCGTAGAGGGTGGCGTCGGCGGGGCGTTCTTCGATGGCGGTCTTGATCTGGCCCAGCGCCGTGCGGTATTCGGTGGCGGCGGCCTCGGCGCGGCCCGCCTCGGTCAGCACCTTCGCCAGGTGGAGCCGGAGCGGCAGGTTGTTGGGGCTGACCGCCAGGGCGGCGCGCAGGGCGGCGATGGTGTTGTCGATGTCGGACATGGGGCCTCCGAGTTGCGAGGTGCGAGTTACGAGTTGCGAGTTGCGAGTTGCGAGTTGCGAGTTGCGTGATGCGTGATGCGTGATGCGTGAGCCTGGGATGATGGTCGGTTGGTTTTATTTTACAGGGTGGATGGGGTAGGGTGCAATGGGGGCGTTAGAGGTTGAGGTTGAGCAGGATGAGCGTCACTATAATGAAGATGGCGGTGATGCTAGCGAGGAGCAGGAGGTAGTAGCGGCGGGCAACGGCTTCGTTGCGCTCGAATACCCAAAGTTGGTAGAGTGGCGAGTTGTGCATAGGGTTCTTCTCCTGGGGAAGGGCCAGGCTGATCAGCAGGGCGGCGGTGAAGAGGGCGTCGAGGGTGAGGAAGGTTGCACCTAGGAAGGATTCGGTGATCACCGTCCCTACGCTGAAGGTGAAGATCCCGATGATGATCAGCGCGGCCTGCCAGCGGCGTTGGGTGGCGGGTTGGTTTCGGTATAATTGGTAGAGGGCGACCGAACCATAGCGGGTGTAGGTGGGCACCCAGTTGTAGCGGGTGTTGAGCGCACCGGGCAGGCCGATCAGGTAGACGATTGTTCCGCCTCCGCCGACGAGAAAGCCCAGGCCGCAGAGCGCGTCTCGCTCCACGATCAACCCGACCGCGCCGAGGCCCATCCCCAGTACTGCCGCCACAAACCCGGCCCACAGCGTCCGCCGCCGGGTGCCGTGGGTGCCCCGGATTCCGTAGGGGAAGAACATCGCCAGCGCACTCACGAGGCTGACCATGAACAGCGCCTCGCTGACCGGATGATCCACGCCGAGCACCAGCACGGACCCGCCGAAGCTTAGCAAGCCGAGGAAGGCCAGGATCATCAGCCCCACCGACACGCCGTCGGCGCGGTCATACTCCAGCACCTCGCGGGCCAGGGGGTCGAACTGGAGGAGGGTATTGAAGACCGGGTCCATGATGCGCCGCCAGGTGCTGCCGACGACAAAGAGCGCGATCATGCCGAACACGATCACGATCCAGGCGTCAAAAATCGGCCCGCCCGATTCGCTGTCGGCGCGGGGATCGAAGATAGCCCCAATCAAGGGCGGAACGAAAAAGAGCAGCACGGCCCCGATGCCGATCCGGCGGCTCCACTTGCGGCTGGTGGTACGCAGGGTGAGCAGGAGCAGCAGGCCATAGAGGCGATGACGGGCGCGCAGGGCCACCGCGAGATTCTCACGGGCGGTGCGGTTGTTGGGATCGAGGCGCAGCGCCTCACGAAAGGACTCGAAGGCGGCGCTGCCGTGGCCCTGCATCAGTTCTAGCTCACCGAGGGCCTGGTGGGCGGCTCCCAGGCGCGGGTTGAGGCGCAACGCTTCGCGGTAAGCGACTTCGGCCCCGGCGAGATCGTCCAGGCGACGGAGGCTCGTGCCGCGCACTTCGTGGATCGCGGCGCGGGTGGGGGCCAGGGTCAGCGCGCGGTCGGTGATGGTCAGGGATTCGCGGTAACGTCCGTTCGCGTTGAGGAAGCGGGCATAGTTGGTCAGGTGGAGGGCGCGGTCGGGGTCGAACTGGCAGGCGAGCAGGGCCTGGAACGCGGTGTCCGCCTCGCGCAGCCGTGCCCGGCTCCAGAGGGTGCAGGCCAGGGCGTTGTGGGCCTGGACCAGATGGGGATCGGCGGCCAGGGCGGCGCGGGCGGCTTGTTCGGCCTCTGGCAGCCGCCCCTGTTCGCGCAGCACCCAGGCTCCGCAGGCGTGGGCCTCTGCCGAGTTGGGATCTTCTTCCAGCGCCCGCTGCACCTCCTGTAAGGCCAGTTCGTGGCGTTCCAGGCGGGAGAGTTCGTAGGCGCGGCTGATATGCTCGGTGGCGGTGGGCATGGGGGTGCCGCTTACCCGGCGGTGTTCTGGCGGAGGAACGCGGCGATCTGCTCTTTGTTGGCCTGGTTCTGGGCGACGGCAAGGACGAGGTCGGCGGCAGCGTCCTCATCGGCAGCAAGGTTGAGACCGTTAAGGCGCAAGAACACCCGCGCCGCCACAAACCCCACCCGTTTGTTCCCATCTACAAACGGGTGGTTCTTGACGATGTGGTAAAGATAAGCAGCGGCCATCATGTATACATCTTCATGGAGAAACTGCCCGCCATGCGTCGCCTGCGGTTGGGCTAGGGCAGATTGGAGCAACCCCACATCGCGGATGCCTTCACTGCCTCCATAGCGCTGGATCTGGTCTTGCTGGATTTCGCAAACCTCGGCCAATTCCAAAAAGATCGGTTCCATATGGATTACTCCGCGAGGCGTTGTAGCGTATGGGCGTACATCTGGTTCGTTTCTTCCAGAGCCGCCTCAAACGCAGCCCGCCGCGCCGGATCCTGGGCTTGCGAGATGATCAATGACTGCCCACTGGTCGAAGCCACGAGTGGCGTTCCGGGTGCGATATTCAGTTGATCGAGCACGGACGAGTCAAAGACCAGCGCCAGCTTTCCGTCTTGCCGAACGACCCTGACCTGAACCGTGATTTGCTCT
>JBBSAN010000514.1:0-5398 GCA_038252265.1 Chloroflexia bacterium | reverse complement strand
TGACACCACGACGCGCCGATCCTTCATCACCACCTACCTGAGCGACAAGCCCGCAGGATTCAGCATGCTCAGTACGGAGGAGATCGCCCGGCAGACCGGGGGTCTACAAACCCTCCATGTCGAAGACATTTTCCTCCGAGCCAGCTACGAGTACGACCGTACTGAGGGGCAGAGTGGGCTGACGGCGGCCCTGATTCAGGAACGTAAGGCGCAAATCATCGAGACGGAGTTCGGCGGCTTGCTGGAGATCGTGGAGCCGTACCGCCGCTTCAGCGACATCGGCGGCATGGAAGTCCTGAAAAACTACATCCGCACGGTGGTGATCGAGCCGCTGAACCAGGGCATTACCGAGATCGTGCCCATGGCGATTCTGTTGAGCGGACCCCCAGGCACCGGCAAGACCGCCCTGGCCGAGGCCATCGCCACTGAGGTCGGCATCAACTTTGTGTTCTTCAACCCAGGTCGCCTGAAGGGTCAGTATGTGGGTCAGAGCGAGGCCAACTTGGAGCGCGCATTAGCCGCCATCCAGACTTTGGCCCCGGTGGGCATCTTTATTGATGAAATCGATCAAGCACTAGCGCGGGGTGGGGGAGGGGACTCCGGTGTCTCCAGCTACATCTTCGGACGGCTGCTCAACTTCATCGCCGATCCTCGACACCGCGGCCAGATCCTCTGGATCGGGGCGACCAACTTCCCCAACAGCCTGGACCCGGCTCTGACCCGCGCCGGACGCTTCGGTGATCTCAAAGTGGCAATCCTACCGCCAAGCACGAACGAGCGGGCGTTGATCTTCGCCATTCAGGTCCGCCGGTATACCCGGCAAGAGGTTGCCACGATACCTGAAGAGTGCATCGCCGGGTCCGAGGGTTGGACCGGGGCCGAAATCGAAAAAGCCGCGCGCAAGGCGGCAGAACTGATTTACACCCGACAGCTCTCGGTTGAGGAGGCGCTGCGCCGGGCCATGGAGTACGTGGTCCCAACGACCGCTAACGTCCCCGCCATGATTAACGAGGCGCTGGATAACGTGGATGACCTGGAGCTACTGCCCGAGACTTATCGGAAGATTGTACTGGAACGCCGCTCCAGGCCCAGTATCGTTGAAATGGAGACGGCACCGATCCAGCGCCAACAGCGACGGTTATAGATAGGCCCAGTGTTTAGCCCCGTCTGGTGATTACCAGGCGGGGCTAAATTGTCACAGTTAGCGAGCTGCCCAGCGATCAGCAGGGTGGGGGAGGTCATTAAAGTGTGAATCTCCATGATAAATAGTGAACAAGGTCGGGCTTGACATCACTTGTCTTTCACAGCAGAACCTGCTAAAATCCATTAAGAGATTAATGATAGCGGAGTTTGCCGGATGCCAGCACCGGAAGTACGGGCACGCCAAAATATTGATCGACTGCTGACCGCCACCGGTTGGCTGGTACAAGACCATGAGGACCGCAACCTCGGCGCTGGGCCAGGGGTGGCTGTGCGCGAGTATGCGCTGCGTACCGGTACCGCCGACTATCTGCTGTTTGTGGATCGCAAAGCGATTGGCGCAGTCGAGGCCAAGCCGGAGGGCGTCACACTCAGCGGAGTCGAGGGGTAATCGGCCAAGTACCGCACGGGCCTGCCCACGTTAACGCGCTCCTGGCGCGCTCCCCTGCCGTTTCTCTACGAAACCACCGGTGTGGAGACGTATTTCACCAACGGGCTAGACCCGAAGCCGCGCAGCCGGCGCGGCTTCGCCTTCCATCGACCAGAGACGCTGCGCGCCTGGGTCCAAGAGCCAACAACCCTGCGTGCCCGGTTGCGGCAGCTTCCACCGCTCCATACCGGCACGCTCTGGCCGGTGCAGATCGCGGCGGTGACCAATCATCGATCCCCTGCTTCTTGAGCCAGGTCAGCGGGAAGTGCCGCAGCTTATGCGGGGAGATCGGCTGCGTCAAGCCGCCCGCCCGTAGCGGGCCGCGATCTCCCTATAATTCCGTACTCGGCATGGGGTCCCGTACATTCCGCCAACATCTAGCTCAAGGAGGAGTTAGCCCGGCATGACCCAACTCGAAGACCTGACCCGCGGCGCCCAGATCCGGGGGATCTTGCCCGATACCGTGGTCACTGTGGTCGATGTAAAACCCTATGGCTCGGTGGCGGTTGAGTTGACCTACAAAGACCCCACTGGGCGGCTGGGCAGCGAACTGCTCTACCGTGATCGGGAAGCCCGCCTGGAGATCGTCACCGCCGGCCAGCCCTGGTCCTTCGAGGCCGACGGCGCGCGGCTGCGGTTGGTGTCCGAGGCCTATCGGATCCGCCTGGCCCACCTGTTCGATCCCCTGCTGGCCGTCCATACCTCGCTGGTTGAGCCGCTGCCCCACCAGATTACGGCGGTCTACGGCGAGATGCTCACGCGCCAACCCCTGCGCTTCCTGCTGGCCGATGACCCCGGCGCAGGCAAGACCATCATGACCGGCTTGCTGATCAAAGAGCTGCTGCTGCGCGGCGACCTGCGCCGCTGCCTGATCGTCTGTCCCGGCAATCTGGTGGAACAGTGGCAGGACGAGATGTTCCGGCGCTTCGCACTGCCCTTTGAGATTATCACCCGCGAAAAGATCGAGTCCTCCCGCACCGGCAACCCGTTTGCCGAGTTGAATCTGGTCATCGCCCGCCTGGACCACCTCAGTCGCAACGAGGAGTTGCAGGCCAAACTGGACCTGACTGACTGGGACCTGATCGTCTGCGACGAAGCCCATAAGATGTCGGCCTCTGTCTACGGGAGCGAGGTCACTTATACCAAGCGCTACCTGTTGGGCGAACGTCTCTCGCGCTTGACCCGCCATTTCTTGCTGCTGACCGCTACGCCGCACAACGGCAAAGAGGCCGATTTCCAGCTCTTCATGCGCCTGATCGACCCCGACCGCTTTGCGGGCGTCTACCGGCCCGGTACGCATACCAGTGATGCGGGCGATCTGATGCGGCGGCTGGTCAAGGAGCAACTGCTCAAGTTCAACGGCACGCCGCTGTTCCCCGAACGCCTGGCTTTCACGGTCAACTATGACCTCTCGGCTGCCGAACAGGCACTCTACGACCGGGTCACCGACTACGTGCGCCAGGAGTTCAACCGGGCCGACGCGCTGGAGAATGAGAAGCGCAAAGGCACCGTTGGATTCGCCCTGACCATCCTGCAACGTCGCCTGGCCTCTTCGCCCGAAGCGATCTACCAGTCGCTCAAGCGACGGCGTGAACGATTAGAACTGCGGCTGCGTGATGAGCGGCAGCAAAAGCGGGGCGACACAGAGCGGATCGATCTACTACGCGAAGTGCCCCAGGTGGCGCTCGATACCCTGGACGAAGGGGAGGATGCCCCGGATGCCGAGGTGGAGGCCGCGGAGGAGCAGGTGGTGGATCAGGCCACGGCGGCCCAGACGATCACCGAACTGGTGGCCGAGATCGCCATCCTCCAGAACCTGGAAGAGCAGGCCCGGCTGGTGCGCGCTAGCGGCACGGATAAGAAGTGGGATGAGTTGTCACGGCTGCTGCAAGATGACCAGGCCATGTTCGACGCGGCGGGCCAGCGGCAGAAACTGGTTATCTTCACCGAGCACCGGGATACCCTGACCTACCTGGCGGAGCGCATCCGGACCGTGCTGGGCCAGCCCGAGGCGGTGGTGATCATCCACGGCGGGCTGGGCCGCGAGGCGCGTCAGGAAGCCCAGGGCCAATTCACCCAGACCGAAGATGTGCAGATCCTGGTGGCGACCGACGCGGCAGGCGAGGGCATCAACCTCCAGCGGGCGCACCTGATGGTCAATTATGACCTGCCCTGGAACCCCAACCGGCTCGAACAACGCTTCGGGCGCATCCACCGCATCGGCCAGACCGAGGTCTGCCACCTCTGGAATCTGGTGGCCGAGGAGACGCGCGAGGGGCAGGTCTATATGACCCTGCTGCGTAAGCTGGAGAACGAGCGCCTGGCGCTGGGCGGCAGCGTCTTTGATGTGCTGGGCAAGGCGATTGACGGGACCGAGTTGCGTAAGCTGCTGATCGAGGCGATCCGCTACGGTGACCGGCCTGACGTGCGCGCCAGATTGCTGCTGGAGGTGGACACCAAGCTGGATCGCGACACTCTGCGCCAGCTCATCGAGGAGCGCGCCCTGGCTCACGATAGCATGGATGTAGCGGCGGTGCGGCGCATCCGTGAAGATATGGAGCGCGCCGAAGCGCGTCGCCTCCAACCGCATTTCATCGCCGCCTTCTTCCTGGAGGCGTTCAAGCTACTCGGCGGCACGATCCGCGAGCGCGAGTCCCATCGCTACGAGGTGACCCATGTGCCCGCGCCGATCCGCACCCGGGCCGGGCAGATCGGGATACGCAGCACCGTACTCCCCAAGTATGAGCGGATCACGTTTGAGAAGGCGCTGATCAGCGCCCAGGGGAAGCCGCTGGCCGAATTCGTCTGCCCCGGCCACCCGTTGCTCGATGCCACGATTGACCTCATTTTGGAGCGGCACCGCGATCTCTTGCGCCAGGGGGCGGTGCTGGTGGACAAGAATGATCCTGGCGAGGCCCCGCGTGCCCTGTTCTACCTGGAGCACAGCATCCAGGACGCGCGCACCGATAAAAGCGGTCAGCGACGGGTGGTCTCGCGGCGGCTACAGTTTATCGAGGGGACCATCACCCCGGCCAGCGACGCGGCGGGCGCGCGGGTGCGGGACCTGCGCGGCGCAGGCTATGCCCCCTACCTGGACTACGACCCGCTGACCGAGGCGCAGCGCGCGGCCCTGGCCGGGCATCTGGCGAGCACCGCCTGGCGACCGGTCAACCCTGAGGGCGACGTGCTGGACTATGCGATCGGCCATCTGGTGCCCGAACACCTGGCGGAGGTGCGCGGCGGCAAAGAAGAGTTGATCGCCAAGGCGATGGCGGCGGTGCATGAGCGGCTGACCAAAGAGATCATGTACTGGGACCACCGGGCCACCGAGCTGAAAAACCAGGAACTGGCGGGCAAGCCCAACGCCCGGCTGAATTCGGGCCAGGCGCGGCGGC
Organism: Chloroflexia bacterium; assembly: GCA_038252265.1. GTDB lineage: Bacteria > Chloroflexota > Chloroflexia > QHBQ01 > JAICKM01 > JBBSAN01. The sequence continues at coordinate 373 of JBBSAN010000514.1, read as the reverse complement.
GCGCCGACGACTTGCAGACCCGGCTGGGGGCGCGCATGGAAGAGTTGGAGCAGGAACGCCACCTGTCGGCCCTCCCGCCGGTGGTGATCGGCGGAGCGCTGGTGGTGCCCGCCGGGCTGCTGCGTAAGCTCATGCCAGAGCCTGAACCGGATCTCGTCCCGGATTGGGCGGGCACACCGGAGGCTCGGCGGCGCGTCGAGCGGCTGGCGATGGACGCGGTGATGGCGGCGGAAGCGGCGCTCCACTACGAGCCCCAGGATGTGGGCGATGATAAAAAGGGCTGGGATGTCGAGTCCGGGATCCCCGGCACCGGAAATCTCCGCTTCATCGAGGTGAAGGGGCGGGTGGCGGAGGCGCGCACCGTGACCCTCAC
>JBBSAN010000513.1:0-5407 GCA_038252265.1 Chloroflexia bacterium | reverse complement strand
CGTTCCGCCTCGGCGATGAATCGCGGCAGCTCTTGAAAGTCCCCGACGTGGGCGGCTAATACCACGGCGTGCTCGAACTGTACACACGTTGCCGCCAAATCGCCCTGCAGCAGTAGGGCCGGTTGTTATGGTAAACGTGTGGGGATGGTTGATCAGCCAGGCGGACCCGATCCGGCCTCCTCGTCGGACGGCCCTTCCGCTACGTGTTCGGGGGTGGCCTGGTCCAGCCCCGTGTTGGTGAAGGCCGCCCACCCCCAGCATAGCACATAAGCGCCATTATCGTCCCCAGCACTGATGAGAGGGTGGCCGTCACTGGAGAGTGCCACCTCGACTTCGCCGTCGCGGGCCCACGGCATAGTCTGCGCGATTGTCACAACCTGCTGATCCCACGCCGTTGGCGGTGTCTGCGCGGCCTGTAACCGGGTGACGAGATCGGGGGGCAAGACCGTGCCCGTCAGAATCGTCGCGATGTCTGCTGCGCTGAGATCAATGTAGGGCATAGGGGCCTCCGAGTGCGCCGCCTGTACGGATGGGGGATGGCTGCTGTTGTCGAGTGCGGCTTCTCAGCCGCGCCGCTACTGTTGCTCTTAGCCAATCTCGCCCGCCAAGCGAAAGCGGAAGGTTTTTTGAATTTTGTAAGTTTCGTTTGCTGGTATATAACTTTGCCTATCGTGAGGTTTTCAGGGCGCGGATATCTGCTGCTGGGACCTCGCTGCCTCTAGCATAGCGCGTTTTCCCCTGTCTGACCAGCGTGAGACGATCTCGGTTTTAGGTTTCCAGCGGGTGCCCGCCATCCCATCCTTTGTCGATCCCGTCCCGCCGAAACTTGGGCACAACTTGCGCCCAAGTCGGCTGCCGGATCGGCTGATCGGTCGGGATTAGAGTATCATCGGGGGCTTTGGGGAATAGACCAGGCGCCCCGCAATCAGTCTGATGGAGGTAGACAGGTGGTGCAACGACAACGGGCCACCCCCCATCCCAAAGAGCGGCACCCTCTCAACAATCGGTGCCGAGGGGATGCCCGTCAGCAGGAATCAGTAGCTAGTGAACCCCCCATCCGAGCGAGCCGCCGTCCCTGCCACTATTGGGAGGACCCGGCGAACCTGGAGCAGGAAATCCGGGCCTTTATTGAGGCGCACGGGGCGGACCCGAGTATGCCCACCGCTCACGATCTGGACGCAGCCGGGCGGGCCGACCTGGCCGGAGCAATTGCCAGTCACGGGGGCTACGGCGCCGTCGCTGCGCGCCTGGGCCTGCGGAGCCGGTACCGCCCGCGCGGTTATTGGGCGGACATGGCCCACGTGGACGCCGAGGTGCGGGCGATCTGGCGCGAACTGGGCCAGCCCGCCCAACTCCCCGGTATGTCCCAGTTGGCGGCCCTGGGCCCCCCCGGCCTGCCCGGCGCGATTTACCGGCATGGCGGGGCGCGGGCGGTAGCGCAGCGCCTGGGCCTGCGTCCCTGGCGGACCCCCACCCGGACGTGGGCGGGCGATCTCCCCGCACTCGCGCGGGAGTTGCGGACGTTCCTGAGGGTGCAGGCCGATCCGACCCGCTTTCCCGCCCTGGCGACCTTCCGCCAGGCGGGGCGGGGCGACCTGGTGACGGCGATCCGGGCCACCGGCGGGGGACGGGCGTGGGCGGCCCGGCTCCGGGTGCGCCCTCAGCAGATGCCGGTACGATATTGGCAGAGCCCCGCGGGGTTGCAGGCGCTCGAAACTGCGCTTCGAGCGCAAATCGTGGCCGATCCCGCAGGCCATCGGGATCTGCCCACCATCCCCCAACTGCTCGCGGCCGGGCACCCTGACTTGGTGCGCGACGTGCGGGCCACCGGGGGCCACCGCGCCTGGCGCGTGCGCCTGGGCCTGATCAGCCCGCGCCACCCCCCGGGGTACTGGCACACCCCGGAAACCCTGGCCGCCATCACCGCCGACCTGCGCGCCTTTCTGGCCACCCAGCCCCCGCCCGTGACCATCCCCACCCCAGCGCAACTGCGGGCGGCGGGGCAGGCCGCGCTCTTAGCCGCCCTGGTGCAGACCGGCGGGCGGCGGGCGTGGGCCGCCCGCCTGGGCCTGCCCCTCCGCCGGAACTCCCGGCGGCTCCCAGCCCGGCACAACTGCCCCTGGACGCCCGACGAAGACGCCCGGCTCCAGGCGCACTGGGGGGTTTGGTCCGATGCCCACCTGGCGCGCGTGTTGCACCGCCCGATCTCGGGTCTGGCCGACCATGCCCGGACCTTGGGGCTGACGCGGGAGACGAACGCCCTGCGGCTGCCGACCGTCGCCGCGATTTTGGGTATCCGCCCGTCGGTGGTCTGGCACTGGTGCCGCCAGGGTCTGCTGGCCGGGCTGGCCCCCGACCGGGAATGTCATCGCTGGCGCATCGATCCTGCCGAGTTGGAGCGGTTTATTCGGCAGCATCCCGAACGGGTACGCCCGGCGCAGATGGACCGCGAGGGCTATCCCTACTACTATAATTTAGCGAAACGCAACCAGACCACGAGCCAGGGCCACAAGGTGAAGCGCCTCTGGACGGCCCGGGAAAATGCCTATTTAGCCAATCACTACAGATGTAGGACCGCGGCCCAATTGAGTGCCTATTTGGACCGCCCGCCGCGGGCGATCTATATGCAGTTGTGGCGGCTACGGCGCGCTGGGCGGCTGCTGCCCTACAAGCCTGGGCACGGCGGCGGAGTCCCGCGCCGTCCCTGGACGCCCGACGAGGACGCCTATCTGCTGGCGCAGGCGGCCCAGATCGGCACCCCGACCAATCCGCTGGAGGGCGCCCCGCCGACCCTGGCGGAAATTGCTGCGGCCCTGGACCGGCCTGTATCGGGGGTGCGGGCCCATCTTCAGCGGTTGCGGGCGGCGGAGCACTCCCCAGAGGAGGGAGCCGCTGCGGTCCCCAGTTCGTGCCCCGCCAGCGGCGAGAGCGAGATCAACCCTTAGCGCAGCCTGCAGGATAGGCCATCGATGCATCCCTCGGTCGTCTCGCCAGGGCTAAAAATCATGCTATAATTAAAGCGATATGACACGAAGGGAGCAGGCACGATGGACGAGGCGCAGCCAACGCCAGGGACCGCACATCTCCGCATCTGGGCGGCGTTGACGGCGGCGTTCGACGGCGACGCGGCGGGGCTGGACCGCGTGGCGATCCGCGCCTGCGGGCAACGGCTGGTGACGGTGGTCGGTGAGGGCAGCCTGCGCGACCAGGCGTTCCGGCTGGTGGGGTGGGCCGAGGCGCGGAGCGTGTTGCCCGCCCTGATCGCGGCGGCGCGGGCCGAGAACCCGACCAACGCGGCGCTGCGGGTGCCGGCGCGCGGGGCGGCGGACGCGGAAGCAGCGGCCCCCGTACCCCGGCTCCATCCGTCGCTGCCGCACCCGACCCTCTTTCTGGGGCGCGAAGAGGAAGTGGAAAAACTGACGGCGGCGTTGCGGGCACCGGGCGGGCGGCTAGCGGCCCTCGTCGGCCTGGGCGGGTTTGGCAAGAGCACCCTGGCGGCGCACGTGGCCCGCGCCCTGGCCGGGCAGCCGTTCGCGGCGGTCGTGTGGAGCAGCGCCGCCGACGCGCCGGGCTGGACGCTCGATACGCTGCTGCGCGACTTCGCCGCCCTGGAACCGAGCATCGGGCAGCAGCCCACGCCGGAGGGCCAGCGCGCCGCCGCCCTGGCGGCCCTCGCTGCCGTCCCCACCCTCTTGATTGCCGACAACCTGGAAAGCCTGACCGACGCCACGGAACAGCGACGGCTGGTCCAATTCCTCCGCGCCTTCGACCCCAGCGGGGGCAGCCGGACACTACTGACCACGCGCTATGATGCCGACTGGCTCCATGAATTGCTGGCCGCACCGGGCGGTCACCCTCTGCCCGCACTGGAAGGGCTGGACGAGGCGGCGGCCGTCGCCCTCGTGCGCCAGTTGGGCGCGGAGAAGGGGCTGGCCGCACTGATCGCGGCGCCGGACGCTGCGCTGGCCCCGCTGGTGGCGGCGGTAGGCCACAGCCCCAAGCTGATCGAACTGCTGGTCGGCCTGGGCAACTGGGATCGCATCCGCGAGGTGGCGGCGCGGCTGCCGCGCAACCTGCGGCTGGCCCAGGACACCCTGCTGGCCGACGCCTTCGCGCGGCTGCGGGCGACGCCCGGCGCGCTGGAACTGGTGCAGCAAGTGCCGGTGTTCGTGCCGTCCGCCGACTTCGCCGCGCTGCGCGATGTGGCCGGGGCCAACCTGCCCACCGGGGTCTTCTTCGACGACGCCTTGGACGCCGCCTGCGCCACCGCCCTCCTCTCCCGCGCCCCCGCCCCCAACAGCACACTCCGCTACCGCCTCCACCCCCTGGTCGCCCGCTACGTGGACGCCACCGCCGCCCTCCGCCCGCCTGACGCCCTGCTTGCTGCCGCCCACCGCGCTCATGCCGCCTACTTCGCCTGGTTCGTCAAGCCACGCTGGGACATGAGTAGGGAGGAGAAACGCGCTACCCTGGACAGTGAATGGGAAAACCTCCAAGCGGGCTGGCGGGAGGCGGAAGCATTGCGCCAAACAGCCCTGGCAGCGGGCGACGCGGACGGGGCGCAGGAAGCAGCGAAGTGGGTTATTAATTACGGGCGGAGATTGTGTGACTTCGTCTTATTGCGTGGTTTTTGGACCGAGGGCCGGGCGCTGCTAGAGGTAGGAGTGAGGATAGCCCGGCAATGGAACAGAGATGAGACAGTAAGTTCCTTGATACACTATTTAGCAAGAATTGTTTATCGTCAAGGTGACTATGCACAAGCTTATTACCTTTATCAGGAGAGCCTATTGATAGATGAAACATCCAAAGATAAAAACGGTATAGCCGTGAACTTACATCAATTAGCAATGCTGGATACTAAATTTGGAGATATGGAAAGAGCACGTGAACGTTTTGAGAAAAGTTTACAGTATTCATTTCAAATAAATGATAAAGGCTCTATAGGAAGATCGATGAATATGTTGGCTCGGCTACTCATCTTGGAAGGCGCACTAGGTGAAGCGAAGCAGTTCTGTGAAGACAGTCTGCTGATCCAACGTCAGATAGGCGATAAATGGGGCGAAGCTTGGACTGTATATACATTAGCCTCTATCGAAACTAAGTTAGGGAACTCTATTCTGGCACGTTCACACTTCGAATACAGCCTGAGTTTGTCCCGACAAATTAACGACAAACAAGGCGAGGCAATGACATTAAAGGAGTTAGCAGATTTAGACGTAGAATCAGAAAATTTAGGAGTAGGATATCTTCGCTATGAAGAGAGCCTGAAGATTTTTTGCTGGCTAGGTGATTTAGAAGGCCAGGCAAGTGTACAAGCACGACTTGGTGGGTTGCTGTGCAAGGAGGGGGCATGGGCCGAGGGGCTGGTGATGCTGCGCGCCGCCGTCGCTACCTACACGCGGCTGGG
>JBBSAN010000512.1:0-5410 GCA_038252265.1 Chloroflexia bacterium | reverse complement strand
CCGTCGTATTCGAGTGTGGCTTTGTAGAGCATCAGGGTCCCATACTTCGTAAAAGATGGCTTGTGGAGATATGGTGGCCAACCCCCACTGTCATCCTGTGCGCCGGGAGGGATGTTGTTGGCGTGGCTAGATCGTTGGGGATGGGCCGACCAGTTCCCGGCAAGATCGCGGCCTGCGGAGGCTGCCGGGACCGCGCAGAAGATCCTTCGCGGCGCTCAGGATGACAGCAGAGCGGAGCATAACATGCCGCGCAAAGCCAAAAGACGGCGGGCTGGCCGTGGTCCACGCACCAACCCCCAACCCCCAGCCCCCAACCCCTACTCGACCGTATGCGCCCCGGCCAGAATCAGGGAAACGTTGTGGCCGCCGAAACCCATACTGTTGGTCATCGCGTAGTCAATCTTCTTGCTACGGGCCACGTTGGGGATGTTGTCCAGGTCGCAATCGGGGTCGGGATGTTCCAGGTTGCGGGTCGGCGGCAGGCAGCCCGTTTCCAGCGCCTTCAGGCAGAAGATCGCCTCCAGTGCCCCCGCCGCGCCTAGCAGGTGCCCGGTCATCGACTTGGTCGAGCTGACCGGCACGTCATAGGCCACGTCGCCCAGCGCCTTCTTGATCGCCATCGTCTCAAACTTCTCGTTGAGCTGCGTCCCCGTGCCGTGCGCGTTGATGTAGCCGATCTGCGCCGGGGTCAACCCCGCCCGGCGCAGGGCATTGCTCATCGCCCGCGCCGCGCCGGTGCCGCCCTCTGCCGGGGCCGTCACATGGCTGGCATCGCCGGTCAGGCCGTAGCCCACCACCTCGCCCAGGATGCGCGCCCCGCGTGCCCGCGCCCACTCATAGTCCTCCAGGATCAGCACCGCGCCGCCTTCGCCCATCACAAACCCGTCGCGCTGCGCGTCAAACGGGCGGCTGGCCTTCTCCGGCTCCTCGTTGTGGGTGGACAGCGCCCGCATCGCCCCAAAGGTGGCGATGCCGATCTCGGTGATCGGGGCTTCGCTGCCGCCGACCACCATCGCCTTGGCATCGCCCCGGCGGATGATCTCGGCCCCCTCGCCAATCGCGTGCGCGCTGGTCGAGCAGGCCGACACCACGGCGAAGTTCGGCCCCTGCAACCCGAACTGGATCGACACATGGCCCGCCGCCAGGTCCGTCACCACCATCGGAATCGAGAAGGGATTAATCCGGCGCGGCCCTTTGTGCTCCAGCACCAGGATCTGGTCGCTCAGCGTTTGCAGCCCGCCGATGCCCGACCCGATCAGCACGCCGATGTCCTCGCGGTTGGCGTCGGTGATCTCCAGCGCGGCCTGCGCCAGTGCCTGGGCGGTGGCCGCCAGCGCGAAGTGGGAGAAGCGGTCCATCCGCCGCACCTCTTTGGCCGGGATATACTGCTCGGGGTTGAAGCCTTTGACCTCCCCGGCGATGCGCGTTTCAAATCGGCTGGGGTCAAAATGCGTGATCGGCCCCAACCCGGAGCGCCCCGCTACCACGGTAGCCCACGACTCCTCCACCGTATTCCCCACCGGGCAAATCAGCCCCATCCCGGTTATTACCACCCGTGTGCGTTCCGTCACTCCCTGCTCCTTTCCCATACTGCGTGCGTTGTTCTATGCTGTCCGAGTGTACCATAAACCCCCCTGGCCGATCAAATGACGAGCAATGAGCAATGAGCGATGAGCGATGAGGAACGAGCGATGAGCAATGAGGGACATACTGAGAATCGTCTCAGCACTCAGTCCTCGTCCCTCATTGCTCATTGCTCATTGCTCGTCCCGTTTGACACGGGCGGGATCGCGTGCTATCATCGCCGCCATGATCCTCCTCTTCCTGAGCGTGGCCTGGCTGATCGGGGTGGGCGCGGGGGCGCTCGCGCCCGAAGGGGCCGGGCGGCTGGCGGTGCCTGTCTACGGGGCGGCGCTGGCGATGTGCGCGGTGTTGGGATTGGGCTGGCGCAACCCCCGGATGCGGCTGGCCGGGGCGGCGGGCATCGTCGGCTTGCTGGGGCTGAGCCGCACCCTCGTCGCCCTGCCGCCGGAGATCGCCCCGCCAGGCAGCCTCCGCAGCTACAACGCGCCTGCCGATGCGAGCCAGGGCGCGCCCCGCGTCACCGTGCGCGGCCTCGTCCGTGAAGAACCTGTGCTCAACAACGCCCATACCTACCTGCTCGTGCGCGTGGACGCCGCCGATCTGCTGCCCGATGGGGCCAGCGGACCCATCCCCGCGCCAGGCGGTTTGATGGCCCTGGTCAGCCGCTTCGCCGCCGTCCACCGGGGCGACCGGATCGCCGTTAGCGGCGTGCTGCAAGACGCGCCCACCTTCCCCGGCTTCGACTACCGCGCCTACCTCCTGCGCCAGGATCTCGGCTCCTACATGCGCCAGGCCCAATTGACCGTGCTGGAGAGCGACGCCGACCAGTCCGTCGGCACCGTGCTGGACCAGGGGCGGCGCGATGCCGGTGCCCTGCTGGCCCGGCTGCTTCCCGAACCCCAGGCCGGGTTACTGCGCGGCATCCTCCTCAACCAGCGCCACGCGCTCGGCCCCACCATTGCCGCCGCCTTCGCCATCTCGGGCACGAGCCACATCATCGCCATCTCCGGTACCAATCTGACTATTCTGATCATCATTGTCTTTTGGCTGATTAAGCGTTGGTTGAGTGCCAGGAGCGCTGCTGCCCTCGGCCTGGCGACCATCGGCCTCTACACCCTCTTCGTGGGGGCCGACCCGCCTGTCGTCCGTGCCGCGATCATGGGCGGGTTGGTCATCGTTGGGCAGGGATTGGGTCGGGCCACCCACGCCTGGACCCTGTTAGGATTGGCAGTTCTCGGTATGACTCTCTACCAACCCCTCTGGGTGCTCGATGTCAGCTTCCAACTGAGCTTCGCCGCAATGGCCGGATTAATCGCCTTCACGCCGACCCTACTCCACTGGCTGCGGCGCGTACCGACAGGCGTGCGCGAGATCCTCGCCGCCACCATCGCCGCCCAACTGGCGACTGACCCTCTGATTGCCTTTCACTTCGGGGCCGTACCTCTGATCGGCCCGGTTGCCAACGTGCTGGCCGAGCCGCTGCTGCCGATCATTATGGTCCTTGGGGCGCTGACTCTGCTGGGCGGGACGATCTGGCTGCCGTTGGGCTATGCGCTGGCGGCGCTCTGCTGGGTGCCGCTCAGCCTGATGATCGGCGTCGTCCAGGCGGCAGCAAGCGTGCCGGGCGCGAGCCTGCCGGTGCTTGACATGGGCATCGGCGGCGTGATCGTCTGGTATGCTCTCCTGGCCCTGGCCTACGCCGTCTTCACCGTCCCTGGTCGGCGCGTCCTTGCAACGCTGGTCAAAAAACGGCGTATATATAAAGGCGAAACCGTAGCGACCTGAGGATGCGGCACCGTGCCCCCTCCGGTCGTTCCGGCACCGATCTTTGGCCCGGGGCGTTATCGGGGAGGGGAGCATGGACACCAATCTGCGGCTGACGGGTGATAGCGGACGACGAGTCTACCGGGTGCCGATCGATCACGGCCTGACTATCGGGTTCTTCTTTGCGGTCGGCTTCGGGCTGACCGCCACCCTGGCCCCCCTGCTGGCGGGCGTGCCGCCGCTGGACCCTCCGGCGCTGGCCTTCCTGGCCCTGCTCCTGGCCGCGCTCGGCGGGGGATTGGGGGCGGGGGGCCTGGTCTTCCTGTCGCAACTCCAGATCCGGCTGGTCCTCACCCCCCGCGAACTGATCTTTCACGGCGTGGGCTACACGCTGCGCGCTCCGTGGGATCAGGCGAGCCGGGTCGGCGTAGCCCCGTTCGGCTCCCGGCAGGTGCGCGGGCTGGTCATGCGCCGCGCCACGCTGGAACTGTCGCCCTGGCTGGGGCGCGGCCTGCTGGCCGCTCCGGCGCGGGCCTTGCTGGCGGGGCTGACCGGCCAGCCGGTGCCGCCGCCTGCTGGCCCGGTGGCCGCTTACGCCTTCCTCCCGGTGGGCCTCTTCGCCCCGGCCAGCGCCCAACTGGACGTATGGGACGAACTCGAACTGCACGCCCCGCACGTCTTCGATGCCGACGAGCCGCTGGACCAGACGGTGCGGCGGGTGGGCGGCGCGGTCCCCCTGGTGAAGTATTAGGCCGGGCGCGCCCGATTGCTCCTCAAGAAACAGAGTGTAGAACGATGTTGACGAATGGTAAGGTGGTGTATCATCTGCGCTGGCGCTGGCGGATCTGGGCCATCGTTTGTCTGAGCCTGGGGCTGGGGAGCCTGGGATTGGGCAGCTTTTGGCTGCTTGGGGTCCTTGACGTGCCCGCCGCCCGCGCTATCCTGTTCGATCCTGGCACAGGGAAGCCCTCAATCTGGCTCGCGGTTGGCTATGTCGCACTGCTAATGGGGTGGTGGCCGTGCCGGTATGGGCTGCGCCTGTTGAAAGTGTACCTCGTGGTTTCGACCAAAGGTCTTGATTATCACGGCATGAGTGGGCGTGTTCAGGCCCCATGGCATGAGATAGACTGCTACGGCCCGGTGGAGTGGAATGGCCCCTATGCGGCTGAAGGCGTGCTGCTGCACCATCGCCCCGATGTGGGGATCCCCCTGGATCTGTTCGCCGCTAATTGGCCGGTGAGCACCCTGGGCGTGATCATTCTGCACCGGGCCTTCTGTCTCACGCCTCGGCCTGCCTCTGCGCCACCCCGCCGTCGGAACCATCGTGCCCCCAGGCCGCAGGCTCCTGCGCCAGCCCCCGTGCCGCTTACCCGGCCTGCCATTACCCGGCGCTTGCGCCCGCTCCGGCCTTCCGGCATCGCCGTCCCTGGCGAGTGGCAGGGGCTGGTGACCGGGCGGCTCGAAGAACACGATGGGGATACAGTACGTTTCTAAGCATTGCAGAAACCCGCAGAGAGCAAACCTGATGCAGAACAGCAGGGCGACCGTCTATCATGTGCAACGGAACTGGTGGATCTGGGCCTGGCTATGCCTGAGCGCGGGGGTTGCGGGTTTCGTGCTGCTGATCGGGTGGTTTGTGGCCCTGGCGCAGAACGAAACAGCGACCTCCGACCAAGTCGGGCCGCAGGTGTGCTGCCTGATGCCGCTGGTAGGCATTGCGCTGGTGTTGCTCATCGGCTATGCCGTCCGCCTCCTGGCGACCCGCCTCGTGCTCACGGCGCGGGGTTTGGAGTACCATGCCGGGCCGACGCATCTCCGCGTCACCTGGCGTGAGGTCCGCAGCCTGTGCGTGGTGAAATGGCAGGGGCGCTGGCTGTATGATGGGCTGTGGGTCACGCCCCAGAACGCCCCCGCCCCGGCGGCGATCCCCCTGGCCCTGTTCGATGCCGAGTGGCCGCAGGGCACGCTTGCCGCCACCCTCCAGCAGCGCGCCCCGCACCTGTTCGCCCCTGCCGGGCCGCAACCTGCCCCCCCGCCGCCCCCGGCCCCGCGCCGCCGGCGG
>JBBSAN010000511.1:0-5412 GCA_038252265.1 Chloroflexia bacterium | reverse complement strand
TCCGGCCAGTGCCGCGCCGGGGTAGAGGTATAACCCCTGCTTCGGCAGGCCAAGTGTGATTGTCCAGGTGGCCGGGAGGGCGATGCCCTGTATACCCCCGGTGTCCGAATCGACCCCGGTGGGCAGGTCCACGGCGAAAACCGGCAAAGGCGAGCCGCTGGCCGAGCGGGCGTCCAGCCCGACCCGCACCGCCCCGATCAATGCGGCCAGCTCCCCGGTGATCGGGCGGGTCAGGCCCGCGCCCAGCCAGGAGTCCACCACCCCTGCCGCGTCGGCCAGCAGCCGCCGCAGCACCGTGCCATCGGCATCCCCGGCAGCATCGATCAGCGGGATGCGGGCCGCCCGGGCCGCCGCTGCCGGGGCGTCGTCGGCGGGTTCCGCACCGGTCAGGCTGGGACGGTGCCAGCAGTAGCAGGCGACCGACGCGCCGCGCTCGTGGAGATAGACCGCCGTCCACAACCCGTCGCCGCCATTGTTGCCCGGCCCGACCAGGGCCAGGATGCGCTGGCCGCGCATCTTGCCCAACTGCTGCTCGACCACCGCCGCCACGGCCCGCGCGGCGCGATCCATCAGCAGCGGGCCGGGTTCCCCACGCGCGGCTGCTGCCGCTTCGATGGCCCGCATCTCTGCCGCCGTCACCAACCGGGATGGGCGCGGCGTAGCATCGTCGATCCCCACGCCCTCTGCACGCCTCAGCTAGTGGCCTCTGGATCGCCAGAAGCGACGACAAACGCAATCGCCAGTTCGCGCCCGTGGGTCATACTGATCGCCCAGCGGGTCAGGTGGATCGCGGCGGCGCGTTCCTGTGCCCCGCCGTGCAGGAAGATCAGCGGCTTCCCCCGACGGTCAGACAGGATCTCGATCTCGCGCCAGCGGATGCCGCGAATCCCGGTGCCCAGCGTCTTCGAGACCGATTCTTTGGCCGCGAAGCGCACCGCCAGTTCGGGCAGGCGGCCCCGGCAGTAGCGCTGCTCGCCAGGCGTCCAGATCCGGTCGAGGATCGGCTGGCCCCAGCGTTCGATGGCGGCCCCGATGCGCGGGATCTCGATAATATCTACCCCGCACTGCAACAGGCCGTCGTGGGCGTCGGCCAACTGGAGGCCGAGCATCGCCAGCCAGGGTGGCTCCCCGGCCAGCGCGCTGGGGCTGAACTCCCGGCGAGCAGACGGGAACGGGGCGGCATCCTCGACCTCGATTACCTCATCGGCCATGCGGCGGTGCTCCTCTACCGTCTTTCTTCCTGCTACCCTCAGTATACACGCATTCGCGTAAACTATACGCAATACGCAATACGAATTTCGTACTGCGTATTGCGTATGAGGGGAGAAGCCTGGCGCGCTAAAGCCGGCCCACGCCTGCGTAGGTGAAGCCCGCCGTGCGCAATTCATCCGGCTCGTAGAGGTTGCGGCCATCAACCAGCACCGGCCCGTGCATACTGGCCCGCACCCGCGCCATGTCGAGTTGCTTGAACTCGTTCCACTCGGTCAGCAGCAGCACCGCGTCTGCTCCGTCCGCTGCGGCGTAGGCGTCGGAGCAGAAGTCCACATTCTCGAACAGGCGGCGGGCCACGTCCATTGCCACCGGATCGTAGGCCTGCACGATAGCCCCACCCGCTTGCAGCCCGGCGATAATGTCCAGGGAGGGCGCTTCACGCATGTCGTCGGTGTCCGGCTTGAAGGCCAGCCCCCACACCCCGATCCGCTTGCCTTCCAGGTTGCCGTCCAGCAAATGCCGGATCTTCTCCACAAAGACCTGCCGGGCGTCGCGGTTGATGTCCATCACCGCGTTCAGCAATTGCGGGTGCCGGTGGGCACTCTCGGCCATGTGGGCCAGCGCCTTCACATCCTTGGGGAAACAGGACCCCCCGTAGCCGATCCCCGCGTTGAGGAACAACGGCCCGATGCGCTTGTCCAGCCCCATCCCCCGCGCCACTTCCTTCACATCGGCCCCCAGCGCCTCGCAGATCTGCGCCACCTCGTTCATGAAGCTGATCCGGGTCGCCAGGATCGCGTTGGAGGCATACTTGATCATCTCCGCCGTCCGCAGGTCGGTGATGATCGTCGGGGCGTGGAGCGGCTCATAGAGCATAGCGACCCGCTCGGCGGCGGCTGGGTCGGTCGCGCCCAGCACCACCCGGTCAGGGTGCATGAAGTCGGCCAGGGCGGCCCCTTCGCGCAGGAACTCGGGATTGGAGACCACATGGAAGCGGACCCCCGGCGCGATACGCTCGCCCACGAGACGGCTGACGAGGTCGCCGGTGCCGATCGGGACGGTGCTCTTGTTGATGATGATGATATCGGCGGTGGCATGGGTGCCGATGGAGCGGGCGGCGGACTCGACCTGGGAGAGGTCGGCAGCGCCGTCGGGGCCTTCGGGGGTGCCGACGGCGATGAAGATGAACTCGGCCCCGGCGAGACCCTCAGCATAGTCGGTAGTGAACGAAATCCGCCCGGCTTTAAGGTTGCGCCCGAGCATTTCTTCGAGGCCGGGTTCATAGATCGGGGAGATGCCCTGGCGCAACTTAGCGACCTTCTCCGGCATGATCTCGATCCCCACGACGCGGTTTCCCAGATCGGCAAAACAGGTCGCCGTAACCAGCCCGACATAATTTACTCCCGCAACTGCAATCCTACTCAAACAAAATCCTCCTTTATGATCGGACCCCGCCAGCCCCTGGTGAGCGCCGCAAGTGGCCCGTTACGCTGCCGGTTACTGTCCTATTAACGATAGCTCGCTAACCCAGACCGAGAACTGGGTGCCGTTCCCGATCACATCTAACCAGCCCAGCCGCACTGCGTCGGGGGCCAGCTTTTTCAAGTCATACTCGCGCGTCTGCCACAACCCGCGCTTGACCAGCGCATCGGTGAGGCTGCTCGGCGTGGTGCTGTTCCCGCCCGAGTCGTAGTAGAACCCCTGCTCCCAGATCCGCTCATGGCCTTCCTGATCGTAGTAGTGCATCTGCAAGATCAACGGGTAGGGGCCGCTGGGGTTGGTCTCCGGCGCTTGTTCGACCACGCGCACCTGAAGATGAAGGAGCAGGGTGTGATAAAAGCTCACCTGCCGGTTCAGGTCTTGCTTCACCGTCACCCGCGTCGCGCCCGACTGGAAGGCCGAGCGCGTCAACTCCACCGACCGTGGCTCCCCCGCCGTCTCCTCGGTGTGGGTGATCACATGGGCACCCTCTACCGGGGCGTTGGGGCCGGGCAAGGCCACCCACCCGGCATAAACTTCTTCGGGATCGTCCGCTGGCGTTTCAAAGCCCCCGTTGGCAAATAGCTCGTCGGTGGCCGGTTCGGGCGTGGGCATTGGGCGATCGGCATAGACCTGCACCATCTCGTTGGGCTTCGGGCGCGCATATTCGTTGTGGGCGGTGACTACGGTGGTGCCCCCCTGCACCACCACCTGGGTGGAGGCCGGGGTGTTCCGCCCCGCCGCCCGCATAGTGATCCGCACGGTCGTGTTGTCGCTCAAGGTGATCCGCACCTGGTCGGTCGTGACCACTGCATCCAGCTTGGCATAGGGGCTGCGGTCGGCCAGGCCATAAGTCACCACCCCGCGCACCTGGCTCACGGCGATACGCTTCTCCTGGTTGCCATAGCGACTGGCTTGCAGGGTGTCCAGCTTGACCTCGCTGGAATAATACACGGTGACCGCGCTGCCATCAAAGAGGGTGAGGAAGGCGGCGGTGTCGGCTCCGGTTCGCACCGAGTCGCCCTCTTTGAGCGTGGTCGTGAACGGTTCGCTGACCACCCGCCACTCGCGTTCCCCGGCCCGGAGCACTTCTAGCAGGCTGCCATGCATCCGCTGGACGGTGGCGCTCTGGGTGACACTGGCGCTGGTGGTATAGGAGAAGATAGCGAACGCCGCCAGGCCGCAGATCAGCACAAAGCCCAGCAGGCCCAGCCAGATCATAGCCCAGGCCACGCGCATCCGCCGCACCCGGATCGCCCCGGTCGTGGAGCGCCGGTCGCTCAGATCAGGCGTGCCGGATACCCCTGCGCCGGGGGCCGCATCCGTGCTCATCCTTCTACCTCAAAAGAGGCGGGCACGGTGCCGGTCGCCATCATCCAGTGAGCTTCCACGCCTGCCGGATGGGCCACGCGGGGTCCCTCGTGCAGCGCGACCAGCAGCATATTGAGCGCCGGGCGGGTGCCCTCGGCCACAACATAGACGGCCCCATCAGGCCCGTTCCACACGGTTCCTCGTACCCCCAGGCGGTGGGCCTGGGCGCGAACGAAGGAGCGAAAGCCGACCCCTTGCACGCGGCCCCGCACACACGCTTCCAGGCGGTGCAGCGCGTCCGCTTCTGCCGTTTCGTGTTCCTGTTGCATAATATCCACCCTCGCGGCAACGATGGGCAACCGTCAAGAATCGAGAGCCAGGCTCGGCCATAATAGCCTTCCTATTGTACCCCTTCTGCCAGGTGGCGTCAACCAGAGCATCTACTATGTAGATGGCACGATGCTTGCATACGTTTTCTGCCAACAGCGTTCTACTATGATGCAGACGGATATCCGGCTTACCACCCTTACGCGCAATAATAACTCGTCGCAGCCCTCTCTGACGCGGCCCCGAAGGAGAAGTATGACGCCCATCTCTATTTGCTTTTTCACCGATAGCCTGGAACCGAGCGGCGTCGGCACGCATCTCGCATTGCTCCTCGAACACCTTAACCCGCTGCGATACCAGGCGCTCCTGGTCTGTCCCCCCACTCCGGCGGCGCAGCCCTTGATCACCCGCGCCGAACGGGCCGGGGCGGAATACCACCCCTTTACCGTCCGCACCCTCGCTGATAACGACGAATGGCGCGCCTTGCAGGCCCTCTTACGCGACCGGGCGGTACAGATTTTCCATAACCAGATTGGGGTGGGCTGGGAGGGACACTGGGGTACCTGGGCCGCCTACGAAGCGGGAGTGCCGATCATCCTCAGCACAGAGCATTTGCCCTATCTGCTGCCCCCGCACCAGGAAACCACCCTCAAGCGGGAGGTCAACGGGCTGCTGCACCGGGTCATCACCGTCTCTGCCGAGGCCCGGCAGAGCCACATCGCGAGCGGCACCGTCCGGCCCGAGCAGATCGTCACGATCCCCAACGGGATCGACCCCGGCGGGTTCCTCCCCGCCAACGGCACCCCGCGCACGAACCTGCGGGCACAGTTGGGGCTGGCTCCTACGGCTCCGATTATCGGCACCGCGGCGCGGATGTACGAGCAGAAGGGCCATCGCTATTTGCTGGACGCCTGGGCTGCCGTGCGGGCCGCCGTGCCAGAGGCCGCGCTGGTACTGGTGGGGGGATGGCCCCTTACGCTGGGAATTGGAACAGCAGGCCGCTGCCGCCGGGGCAACCGACAGCGTGCATTTCCTGGGTACCCGCACCGACGTGCCGACATTGATCGGCCAGTTCACCGTGGC
>JBBSAN010000510.1:0-5426 GCA_038252265.1 Chloroflexia bacterium | reverse complement strand
CTTCAGCTTTGGGGATGCGCGGCGTCAGGTCGGTTGGCGCGCCCCACATATCGGTGAACACACGCACGGTGCCCTCATAGGTATAGTTGCGGATCAGCAGTTCTGCCCCGCCCTCGGTGCCGTAGAGCGTCACCCCGAAGTCGTCGCCCGCCGCGCTGTGCGTGGCCCAACTGGCCTCCAGCAGCAGCGTCGCCCCGCCGGCCAGCCGGATGAACGCCGTCGCCAGGTCTTCCACTTCGTAGGGCAACGTCTCGCCGTGGATCGGGCGCGCCCAGGCGGAGCCGCTGCCCTTCAGGCCCCGTGGCCCGAACTCGGCGTAGGTATTCGCGCTGATCGCCTGCGGCTCTGGCTCGCCCATCAGGTACAAGGCCATATCCAGCACATGCACCCCCAGGTCGATCAACGGCCCGCCCCCCGCCTGCTCCTTGCTGACAAACCAGCTTCCCAGCCGGGGGATACCGCTGCGCCGCATCCAGTGCGCCTTGGCATAGTAGATCCGCCCTAGCGCCCCGCTGTCCACATACTGCTTGAGCCATTGCACATCGCTGCGGTAGCGCTGGTTGAAGGCGATCATCAGGACGCGCTCTGCCGCCTCGGCGGCGGCGATCATCGCCTCCCCTTCGGCCACCGTGCGCGCCATCGGCTTCTCGACCAGCACATGCTTGCCGCTCTGGAGCGCGGCTAGCGCCACCGGCGCATGGAGCGCGTTCGGCAGGCACACGCTCACCGCGTCGAGATCGGGCAGCGCCAGCAACTCGCTGTAATCATGGGTGATTTCGGGCACCTTGTAGGTCGCCGCGACTTGCCGGGCACGCTCGTCGCTCAGGTCGGCCAGGGCGCGCACCTCCACGCCCGGCACTGTCTGGTAGGCGGCGATGTGGGCCGCCCCGATCCCCGCGCCGATCACCCCGACGCGGATTGGTGTTTCTTTGCGCATAACGCCTCCCCTGGTTTTTATTTGCCCTTATTTTACCCGATCCAAGAGCGCCGCACATACAAAATGGTGGCGGGCATCAATAGCCGCCACCATTCAGATGTTCGATTAGACTGGTCTGGATTACTGCCCCGGCACCCCCGGTACAGAACCGCCCCCACCAACCCAGGCGGTCGGGCCTAATGGGCGGCGCGGGCGAGCGGTGGCATCAGGCGAGCGGACATCAGCGGCGGTGCGGAGCGCGGTCAGCAGTTGGCGAATCGGCGTGCCTTTGGGGAGAACCATGCGGGCACCGGCGGCGCGGGCGCGGGCGCGCGAGGTGGGATCACTGTGGATAGTCAGGACGACCACGGCGCGGGTCAGGTTACGTTCGGTCAGTTCAGCGGTGCATTCATAGCCATCACAAAACGGCATTTCCAGATCGACCAGCACCACATCAGGGTGTAAATGAGCGGCCAGTTTCACCGCCTCGGCTCCATCGGCGGCCTCTCCCACCACCTCGATATCCGGATCCAAACTCAAAACCGTTCGCAGGCTCTCCCGCATACAAGCCAGATCATCCGCAATTAAAACTCGAATTTTCCCGTCAGTATTTGCAGCCATAGGATTAATTAAAACCCCCTACCATTAGTGTGGACCAAAAATAAGTGTCATCGGGTTTGTCCCTCACCAAAATTGTAGCAAAATCCAGCGTTCACAGATAGCGTCCCTTGGCTGATTCTATTATCGCGCATTCGCCCCACACTTGCCTCAGTCTACAGACGTATTTAAATTACACCCGGCTATCAATTTGTTAAGGCTCTGTCGAAGCAAAAGCCGTGCCGCGCCTGAAACGTCATGCGTGAAACGTCATGCGTGATGCGTGATGCGTGATGCGTGTAAGGCAACGATACCACCGCTACATACTACATCTCACGTATACGCAATACGCAGTACTTCTCACGCATCACGCATCACGCATCATGTCTTACGCCTCGACCAGCCGCTGCTTGAGCGCATAGACCGCCGCCTGCGTGCGGTCCGACAGGTGGAGCTTTTGCAGGATATTACTGACGTGGGTCTTGACGGTCTTTTCGCTGAGGACCAGTTCTTCCGCGATCTCTTTGTTGCTCTTGCCCTGGGCGATCAGGCGCAGGACTTCCAGCTCGCGGTCGGTCAGGTCGTGCTTGGGCGCGACGGGGGTGGGCGAGGAGAACTCGTGCATCAGCTTGTGGGCGATCTCGGGGTGCAGTTGCGCCTCGCCGCGATAGACGGTGCGGATCGCTTTGACCAGTTCGGGCGGCAGCACGTCCTTCATCAGGTAGCCGTGCGCCCCGGCCTTGATCGAGGCAAAGACCTTTTCGTCTTCGCTGAAGCTGGTCAGGACCAGCACACGGGCGCTGGGCACGGCGGTGGTGATGGTGCGGGTGGCTTCCACCCCGTCCATCCCCGGCATGACCAGGTCCATGAGGATGATATCCGGCATCAACTCTTTCGCCAGCTTCACCGCTTCGGCCCCGTCGGAGGCCTCCCCCACCACTTCGAGATCATCCTGGAGTTCGAGGAAGCTGCGCAGCCCCTGGCGCACCACCGCGTGGTCGTCCACGATCATCACATTGATCTTGCCACTCTTCAGCGGCTCCCCGGCCCCCGGCGACGGCTGGGACGGGACTTGGTTATTCGGCAGCATACGTTCCTCCTAATCCAGTAACGAGCAATGAGTAATGAGCGATGAGCAATGAGTGATGAGGTGAGTTAGTTACGCTGTTCGTTACGCAGGCGTTCGACTTTAGCCCGAAGACCACCGATAATTCTGCTGACTTCTTCGGCTTGAGCCAGCAATTGATCGAACTCCGGTTGGCTGAGATAGCCAATATCAACGGCTAGATAGAGTTGCGAACGTACTTCGGCGCAAGAAGCTTTGGCAATGGTGAGGAAGTGGTGAAACTCTCCCCGACTACTACGCTCATAGCCTTCGGCAATGTTGGACATAACGGAGACAGCCGCCCGTTGGATCTGATTGGAAAGCCCGAAATCTTTGCTAAAGGCACCCCGTTATGTGACTTTGTAGACATCGCGTGCCAGGATACGCGCCTTCTGCCAAGCAATCAGATCCTCGAAACGCTCAACCATCCCCACAAACATTCCTCATCGCGCAGCACTCGTCACTCGTCACTCATTGCTCATCACTCATCACTCGTCACTCATTGCTCATTAGTTTCCAGATTATATCATACAGGCAGTGCAACGCAAAATGCAAGTTAGCGAGCGAGATCCGCTCGTCATGATTGTGCATGAGCGCCCCGGCGGCGGGTTCGCCTGGCTCGGCGCGCAGCGGGCAGAAGCCGTAGACCTTCACCCCGCGCGGTACCAGGCTGCGTGCATCGGTCCCGCCCGACGAAAGGATCGGGACGATCCGGCTGCCGGGGGCCTGGGCCGTCATCACCTCGGTGATGATGTCAAAGAGTGGCGTCTGGTAGCCCGACTCTTGCCCCATCTTGAAGTTGTACACTTCAATGTCGGCCAGGTCGCCAACCGCCGCCTTGAGTTCGCGCACCGTCTCTTCTTCAGTGACACCGGGGATCACCCGGCAATCGACCTCGGCCACGGCTTCCGACGGGATGACGTTGATCCGCGTCCCGGCGGCGTGGAGGATGGTCGGGCTGGCCGTGTTGTGGGTCAGGGCGTAGAGGTAGCGCCGCTCCTCCGCGTCCACCGGCAGGCGGCCCAGTTCGGCCAGGTGCGTGTCGGGGGTGAACAGTGCGTCCACGTCGAACAGGGCGGGCGGGCCGTCCTGCCCCTGCCCAACCGTGCTGAGGAAGCCGCGCATCGTCTCGGTCAGGTGGAGCGGTAGCCGGGTCGTACCCAGCCGCGACAGCGCCGTGCCCAGGCGCACGATGCAGTTCTCGTCGTGGGGAATGGAAGCGTGGCCGGGTCGCCCGCGCCCGATCAGCCGGAAGCGGCAGACCCCCTTCTCGCCGGTCTGTACCGGAAAGACGCTGGTGGGGCCGAAGAGCATCTCTTCCCCGCCGCCCTCGCTCAACGCATACTCGGCGTCCACCCGGTCGAAATGATTCGCCGCCACCCACTCCATGCCGTGATCCGACCCGGCCTCTTCGTCGGCGCACCAGGCGAGCAGGATGTCGCGGGGCAGGGTCACCCCGCTCCTTTTCAGCAGCCGGGCAATCGTCAGTTGGATGGCGACGATGTTCTTCATGTCCACCGCGCCGCGCCCGTACAGGTTGCCGTCGTGGATCTCGCCCCCGAACGGCGGATAGCTCCAGCGCGCCGCCTCGGCAGGCACCACGTCCACATGGCCCATCAGCAAGAGCGGGCGGGACCTCCCATCGCCCTTCCAGCGCGCCAGCAGGTTGCTGCGCCCCGGTATGTCGGCCAGTTGCTCGCTCTCGATGCCGACCTCGGCCAGTTGGGCCTGGAGGTAGTCGGCGGCCAGGGCCTCGTTGCCTGGCGGGTTGGTTGTGTCCAGCCGTAAGAGCGCCTGGAGGTGCTGCGTCACTTCCTCCTCGGCGGCTGTCCAATCAATCTCCGGCGCGGTCGTCGCGGTGGTCAAAGTCCCGTCTCCTCAACTTACGCTTGCACCCCAGAGAACACAGAGGACACAGAGGTTATAGACCGTTCTCTGTGCTCTCTGTGTCCTCTGTGGTGACGCTCAATTCGTCACGATCAAATACCCTGGCTCCATCATGTGCATATTGCAATTGATCTGGAACACCCCGGCCTCGGTCGGCGTGAAGTCCAGCGGCGTCGTCTCGCCGGGGGCGGCGGTGGCGCTGGCCCCCAGCAATTGGAGGCTCACCACCCGCCCGCAGCCCGGATCGGCCCCGGTGATCTGCAAGTTCAGCCGCACCGGCACCCCCCGCTTGACCTGGATCACGCCCGGCGCGTAACTCATGCTCGTGCCGTTGACTTGCAGGTCCAGCGTTTGCCGCCCATCTTTCATCGGGACGGTGATCGCCTGCGCCTGGAGCTTCTCGATAAACGCGGGCTGCATGGGCTGCCCGGTGTCCGTCCGGCCCTGCAAGGTCGTGCCAGCGTTCCCCCCATTAGAGGCAAACGCCCCCACCCTGGGGTTGGTCAGCACCACCAGCACGCCCAGCACCAGCAAGATCGCCAGCATGGCCCCGCCCCAGAGGAGCGGTTGCGCCGTCGGCGGCGGCACCGACAGGTGGCGGGCGGGCGCGGCAGACGCCACCGGGGGCCGGTGAGCGGACCGGGGGCCAGTAGGAGGGCGCACCACAGGCCGGGCCGGGGCGGCGGTCGCGGTGTCCGCCGCTGTCACGGTGATCTCTTCCACCTCGGCGGCGACAGCGCGGGTAAACCAGGGGGCCAGCCGGTGCAGGGCAGCATGTTCCGGCGCGCTCTGCTCGATCAGCAGCACCAGCCCGAACATCCCGGCCAGGTAGACCACGCCCAGCAGCGCCGCCGTGCCCAGTAGCGCCCAATCGGGGAACGAGAGCATGACGGCCAGCATCGCGCCCATCGAGCCGCCCAT
>JBBSAN010000509.1:0-5436 GCA_038252265.1 Chloroflexia bacterium | reverse complement strand
GGGCGAACCCTGCCCCGGCCAATACTACCGTCCCAACAACAACGTCACGCGCGGCCAGACGGCCAAGATCGTGGCGGCAGCGGCGGGCTTCTCCGAGCCGGTGCCCAGCACACAATGGACGTTCGAGGACGTACCCCCCGGCAGCACCTTCTGGGTCTACGTGGAGCGGCTGGCGAACCGGGGCATCGTCGGCGGCTATCCCTGCGGCGGCCCATTCGAGCCCTGTGTCGCCCCCGGCAACCGGCCCTATTTCCGCCCGAACAACAATGTCACCCGTGGGCAACTCTCCAAGATCGTGGCGACCGCCGCCGGGTGGACCGAAACCCCCACCACGCAGCGTTTCGAGGATGCCCCGCCCGGCAGCCCCTTCTACCTCCCCATCGAGCGCCTGGCGGCGCGTGGCATCCTGAGCGGCTACCCCTGCGGCGGCCCGTTCGAGCCGTGCCTGCCCCCCGCCAATCGCCCCTACATCCGCCCCTCCGCCAGCGCCACCCGCGCCCAACTGGCGAAGATCGCCGCCCTCGCCTTCCTCCCCGCCTGCCGGTAACGAGGGGTCGGTGGTCAGTGATCAGTGGTCAGTAGTTGGGGTTGGGGGTTAGTAGATCGTCCCTCAACCCTCAACCCTCAACCCTCAGCACTCGTTTCTCATTCCGCATTCCGCACTCTGTACCCGATACATCTAAAGGTGGACAAAAGGCGGAGGGAATCTCCACCTGCCGACTCTGGATAGCTGGGGGGCGGGTTGCTATAATTAACAACTGTGCGACACCCGACGGCCTTGCCGGGACATGGCGCGCAGAGAGGGAGGGTCCACATGCTACCGCAGTGGTTACGCAAACGCATCACCGGCCATATGCTCTGGGAGTATCCCGATCTGGGGGCTGTCGTCCTGGCGGTGTTCGTCGTCTTTCTTGGCATCGGCACCATTTTGCCGGTGCTGACGATCTATGCCCAGGAGCGGGGCATCACCACCGCCGACATCGGCCTTGCCACCTCGGCCTGGATGCTCGCCAACTTCCTGTTCCAGATGCCGATGGGCTGGTTGTCTGACCGCGTGGGGCGCAAGCCGCTGATGCTGTTCGGGTTGGTCCTCCATATCGTCATCACCCTCGCCTACCTGCGGATGGACAGCGCCGCGCTGCTCATCGTGCTGCGCTTCTTCGACGGTCTCGGCGGGGCGGCGGTCTGGCCGGCGGCCCGCGCCCATGTGATGGACCATGCCCCGGCGGCCCGGCGCGGCCAGGCATTGGGGATGATGGGCGCGGCGATCAACGGCGGCATCATGATCGGCCCGGCCATCGGCGGCTTTCTCGGCGGCGTAGCCGGGTTCAACGGCCCGCTCTGGTTCGGGGCGGTCACCGGCCTGATCTCGTTCGTCTTCCTGGCCTGGAAGGTCAAGGACACCGGGCGGGGCACGCGCCCGGTCGAGGATGCGGCTCCGGTCAGCGAAGTGGTCAGTGCAACCCCTGAACGCCCGCTCAAGTGGGGCGCGGTCTTGCCGGTCTTTCTGACGGCGGCAGGCTGGGGCGTGGCGGGCAGCTTCTTCAGCGTCATCTGGAATATCTGGATGCACGACCTGGGAGCCAGTCTGGACCTGATCGGGCTGAGTTACACCCTCTTTGCCCTGCCGCTGCTCATCGTCGGGCCGTGGGCGGGCAAGCTGGCCGACCGGCGCAACCGGGTCGCGCTGGTGCTGGTGCCCACCCTGATCGCGTCCAGCATCTACCTGTCCTATGGCTTCCTGACCAGCATCCCGATCATTCTGGCGCTGGGCTTGCTCGAAGGGGCGATGCTGGCCTTCCTCAACCCGTCGTCGGATTCGTACTTTGCCGACGTGGTCCCGGCGCGGCTGCGTGGGCGGGTGCAGGGCGTGACTAACAGCGTGAACACGGCAGTCGGGTTCCTGGCTGCCGCCGGGCTGGGGATCATCTACGGCATCAATCCGACCTGGGCCTTTATCGCCGTCGCCGCCGCCACCGCGCTGCCGGTCATCCCCGCCGCGCTGCTGATGATCCCGCACGAGGCCCGGCTGCGCCCCCGGGGTCGCGCCCCGCAACCGGAAGTGACCCCGGAGCCTGCCGAACTGAAACCGACAGCGGCGTAACACCCATCCCAACCGAGAAGCCCCGGCACCGCGCCGGGGCTTCTTGTATAATGGGAACCATGTCGATCACTACCCGTTCCTGGCGTCGCCGCGTTCTGGTCGTCTGCCTGTTGCTGCTCGTGGTCAGCATCGGGGCCGGAGTGGTTGTGATCCTGATTTTGCGAGGGTCGCCCACGGTTCCCCCCCTCCCCGGCACCCCGACCTCCGTCGCAACCCCCCACGCGCTGCTCTGGAACGTTGACAACGCCCGGAAGTTCTTCGCGCCGCGCCCGCCGCCTGTCCCGCGCCCCGATGGCGGGCTGGTGATCATTGCCGAGGGCCAGCCCAACGGGCGGATCACCCTGGCCCAGGCGTTCGCCCCCAACGGCGCGCTCCAGTGGACTACCACGGCCAGCGGCACGATCACCTCGCTGGTCATGAGCCAGGGTGGATCGACCTATTTCATCGGGGACGCCGACCCCGCCCCGGCCATCGCCGCCGTGGACGACGCGGGCACCCGCCGCTGGCGCACGGCGATGGAGGCTCCGGTGCTCCACCTGGCCGAAGGCGGCGGGCGCATCGCGGCGCGGTTGGGGGGCGATGCTGTGGTGCTGCTGGATAGCGCGGGGCAGATCGTGTGGCGGCAGACTGTTGAGGGCGTGCTGGCCGGGCCGGAATGGGTAGGCACGGATCGGGTCGTGGTCAGCACCCGCGACGGCACGGTGCAGGCCCTCCGCGCCGCCGACGGTGCCCCGGCCTGGATGGTTACACTGGATAGCAGCGATCTGAGCGCCCTCGCCACCGGGCCAACGGGGGACGTGTTCGCCACGCATACCGGCGGCGTGACCGTGCTGGACACGGCGGGGCAGGTGCGTTGGCGCTGGGCGCGAGCGGGAACGCGAGTCGGCCCGCCGCTGGTCGCCTTTGTCGGCCTCTATCTACCGCTGGCCGAGGCGGCGCAACCAGATCAACTCACCGTGGCGGGGCTGGACTTCGGCGGCCATGCGCTGAGGGAAACCCGGCTACCGGGGCGGCTGGCCGATACACGGCTGTTCACGACAGCGGGCTGCCAGGGCGATTGCGGGGTCTATGTGCAGATCGCCCGCCGCGTTACCTACATCGGGGCATGTGGCGGGCCGCTCCCGATCACCTTTCCCCAGGCCGCCGATCTGGACGCTTTCCTGCCCCTCGCCACCCGCACCTATGTGGCGAGCGACGATCACCTGTTCGCGCTGGCGGGCGGAACCTGGGGGCAACGCTGCCCTTGATATCACAGAGATCTCCGTGCTCTCTGTGTCCTCTGTGGTGAAATTTATCGTATAGGAGCCAACCAATGAGCGAGATTACCTGGGACGACTTCGACCATGTCGAGATGCGGGTGGGCCGGATCACCGCTGCCGAGCCGTTCCCCGAAGCACGCAAACCGGCCTACAAACTGACGATTGACTTCGGCCCGTTCGGCATCCGCCGCTCCAGCGCCCAACTAACCGACCTTTACACGCCGGACACGCTGGTCGGGCGGCTGATCGTCGCCGTGACCAACTTCCCGCCCCGCCGCATCGCCGGGTTCTCCTCTGAAGTCCTCGTCATGGGCGTCCCCGCCGCCGGGATCGAACGCACAGGGGCTGTCGTCCTGCTGGAACCGGAGCGCGATGTAGAGCTAGGGGCGCGGGTGTATTGACGGGCGGTGCGTGAAATGCGAAACGTGAAACGTGAGGTGTATTGCGTATTGCGTATTGCGTATTGCGTCGTTCTGATCCCTGATCCCGTGTCACGTTTCACGCATCACGCATCACGCATCACGTCTCACACCTCACGCATCACCTCGACACGCATCGTCTGGATCGCGTTGTTCACATAGCCCAGGCGGTTCCAGGGGGCGAGGGCGGGCTGGGTGTGCCCGGCGGTGTCGGTGGCGCGGGCACAGAGCGTGTAAGCGCCAGGGGCGGGCGGGGTCCACTCGTAGGACCAGTGTTGCCAGGCGTAGGGCGAGAAAAGCGGCAGGGGATCAACACGGGCAGGTTGCCAGGTGGCCCCGCCGTCGGTGCTGATGTCCACCGCCGTGATCCAGCCATCGCCCGACCAGGCGACGCCGTGGAGGCGCTGGGGATGGAGCGACAGGACCGCCCCGGTCTGGGGACGGGTGATCAGCGACTTGACCGCCATCGTCTGTAGCGGGGGGTGGGTCGCTGCGCCGGGGAGATCCATGACGTAGCGGGCGGCCTGGTAGTAGCCGGTGAACGGTTCGGTCAGCGCCGCAATCTGCGCCAGCCACTTGACCGAGGCCACGCCATACCAGCCGGGCACCAGCAGGCGCACCGGCGCACCGTGAGCGGGCGTGAGGGGGTCCTCGTTCAGTTCATAGGCCAGCAGCACGTCGGGATCGAGCGCCTGGGCGCGGGGGAGCGACCGCTCGAACGGCGCGGCGGTGCCGGTAGGCGTATCTGCCCCGGCAAAAAGGATCTCCACTACCTCATCGTGCAACCCCGCCCGCTCCAGCAACGGAGCCAGCGATGCCCCCCGCCAGACACCGGTGCTGACCGCCCCTGCGCCCCACGGCTCCCCTGTCGGCAGGGGGGTGAACCCGGTGCGGTCGTTCCCGGCGCACTCCATCGTCGTGGTGAAGGTGTGATCCGGCAGGGCGCGGAGGTCGGCCAGGGTCAGCGTGAACGGACTCGCGACCGCCCCGCCGATCTCCAGCCGCCAGGTGTCGGCATCGAGCGCCGGGACCGGGTAGTTGCTGCGGATGTAGAATAGCTCGGTCGGCGTGGGGGTGATCCCCATCGCGCCCAGGGGGGTCTCGGCGTTGAACGGCTCCTGCCGAATGACGACCAGCCCCTCGGTATCGCCCGGCTGCTCGGTGCGCCGCCCGCCGGTGGTTGTGTCGGTATCAGTCATGGTTAGCTCCGTTGGTCGTAATCGGCAACCCCGCCTCGCGCCAGGCGTCCATCCCGCCCGCCACGTTCTGCACCGGCGCGTACCCGGCCCGCTGGAGGAGGCTGGCAGCGATGCTGCTGCGGTAACCCCCGCCGCAAATGGTGGCGATGGCCCGGCCCGTCGGCACCTCGGCCAGCCGTCCCTGGAGTTGTTGGAACGGGATATTGATCGCCCCGGCGATGTGGCCCTCGGCCCATTCGGTGCCGTCGCGCACATCCAGCACCAGCGGCGCGGCACCCTCATGCAAGGCGGCCTGCAACGCCTGGACCGTGATCTGGGGCACCCTATCCACCGGGTGGCCCTCGGCGGTCCAGGCAGTCATCCCCCCGTCAAGCACCCCGGCCAGCCGGTCTAATCCCACCGCCAGCAGGGCGTTCACCGCCTCGCGCTGCGTGTCGGCCCCTTCCAGCACCAGG
>JBBSAN010000508.1:0-5437 GCA_038252265.1 Chloroflexia bacterium | reverse complement strand
CGTTCCTTTTCCAAATAGTTATCGGGCTATACCCTGGCTTGGACTAATTCCCCATCCAAAACTCCGAGGCGCACCCGGAGCGCGGCCCCCCCTTTACAAACCCCAACGATTGATCTATAATCCTACCAATGTAACCCAAGTCCTGAACTGAGAGCGGCGACCTCTCAGTTTTTTACTTGTGTTTAGCTCATTACGCGCCTGTTCCCCGCCAGATGGCTGAGACCTACCACCCATCCCTGGCCTCCTACTAAGCGCGTCCGCGTGCAGATTGTGTGCAATCAAGACACCCCCACCACCGGGGATTGGGCACCCACAATGGTTGGTCAGGTGTGCGAGCTTTTCACGGCAAGGTTATGTAAAATAGACGGGGAGCCCTCCTATGGTTGACCGCGATAAACCCCAGTTTCTGACCGCCGAAGGACGGCGGCAGATGGAAGAACGCCTGGAGCACCTGCACACAGTGAAACGCGAAGAGGTGTTAGGGCGGATCCGCGAACTGAACAGCATTGGCGGGATGGTCGAAAGTTCCGAACTCGATGATGCTCTGACCGAACAGGCCCAGGTGGAACGGGCCATTCGGGACATTGAATACACCCTGCGGCACGCCCATGTGCTGGAAAACGGCCACGGCGAAACCGTGCAGATGGGCGCGCATGTCTGTGTCCGCGACGGCGAAGGTTACGAAAGCTGCTGGACGATTGTTGGTCCCGCCGAAGCCAATACCCGCAACGGGAAAATCTCCAACGAGTCGCCCATCGGCGCGGCACTCATCGGTAAACGCCTGGGCGAATCGGTCAATGTGACCGCGCCTGCCGGTGTGCAGGCCTACACAATCCTGAAGATCGAATGAAGCATGGTGGCTGATCGTGCCCGGCGGCAGGTCAGCCGCCGGGAGGAAGCCGCCAATGATCGACCCACCACCGGAGCCGGGGGAGCCTAACCCCGCCGAGCAACCGAACCCTGCTCCCCCGTCTCCAACCCCCCCTGGTCCCACCACTCCCGCCCGTGCGAACCCGGCCCTGACCGGAGAACCCCCGGAGGCCTGGCCGGGCCTCGACTGGGGTGATCAGAGCTTGCAACGGCTGGCGAAGTTGCGTCAATGGCGCGACCTGGGGGTAGACCCCTATCCGCCGCGCTTCCGCCGCACGGCCACCGCCGCCGAAGCCCTGACTGCCTACGAAGCCTGGGAGCAAGAGCACCCCGACGCGGCGGGCACTCAGCAAGCCAGCCCGCTCACCTTTCGCCTGGCCGGGCGCGTGCTCTCCCGGCGCATCCTCGGCAAGCTCTCTTTTGCCCAGATCGGAGACGATGCGGGCCGAATTCAGCTCTACTTCGACGGCAAGACGCTGACCACCCCGCCGTTCGACTATGACGCCTTCAAGCGGCTGACCGACCTGGGCGACCATCTGGGCGCGGAGGGCCACCTGCTGCGGACCAAGACCGGCGAGATCAGCCTCTACGTCGAACGCTGGTGGCTGCTGAGCAAGGCGCTGGAACCGCTGCCGGAGAAGTGGCACGGCCTCCAGGACCAGGAAATCCGCTACCGCCGCCGCTATCTCGACCTCCTTGCCAATGACGAGGTCCGGCGGCTCTTCCGCCTGCGCGGGGCCATCGTCACGGCGATGCGGCGCTATATGGATGAGCAAGGTTTTCTGGAGGTCGAAACCCCCGTCTTGCAGCCGCTCTACGGCGGGGCCGCCGCCCGGCCCTTCACGACGCATCACAACCAGTTGGATCAGGATCTCTACCTGCGCATTGCCGACGAGCTATACCTGAAGCGGCTGATCGTCGGCGGCTTTGACAAGGTCTATGAGATCGGGCACGATTTCCGCAACGAAGGGGTGGACTTCAAGCATAACCCCGAGTTCACCATGCTGGAATGCTACCAGGCGTATGCGGACTACGGCACGATGATGGAGCTGGTGGAAGGGTCGGTGACCAGCATCGCCCAGGCCGTGCTGGGGACTTACCAGATCACCTTCCGGGGCGCGGCGCTGGACCTGACCCCCCCCTGGCGACGGGTGACGATGCGCGAGGCGCTGCTCGAAACCACCGGCATTGACTTCGCCGACTATTACGACGACCGCGAAGGGCTGTACCGCCGGGCACAAGAGTTGGCCCGGCAGATGATGACCGGGGATCGCGCCGCCCAGGCGCGGGCGCTGGCGGGGGCGATCAGCCCGACCACCTCGTGGGCCAAGCTGCTCGATGAACTGGTCGGCAACTTCGTGGAGCCGACACTGGTCCAACCGACCTTCCTGCTCGACTACCCGGCAGCAGTCTCCCCGCTGGCGAAGCGCAAGACCGACGACCCGCGCCTGGTGGAACGCTTCGAGGTCTTCGCCAACAGCATGGAACTGGGCAACGCCTTCAGCGAACTGAACGACCCGCTCGACCAGTACCTGCGCTTTGCCGAAGGGGCCGCCGAACATGCGGCGGGTGACGAAGATGCCCACCTGATGGACCTCGACTATGTCTCGGCGCTAATGGTCGGGCTGCCCCCCACTGGCGGCCTCGGCCTGGGCATCGACCGCCTGGTCATGCTGCTGGCCGACCAATCTTCTATCCGCGACGTGGTCCTCTTCCCCCACATGCGCGCCCGCTAACGGGGGATCAGGGATCAGGATATGCCGATTCCTGATCCCTGATCCCTGATCCCTCAGTCCTCAGTAACACGCCGGCCCATTACCAGTTATAGTAGCTTGATCAACAAAGGCGTCCCCCGCCGGGGTGGGCCGCGCGTTGCCGTCTGCATCCTAGCCACAAGAAAGGCCCACGTATGCTCGATTCCGTCATGTTCTGGAACGAACCGAACAACCAATCGCATTGGGATTATCATCTCGACACCGGCTGGCAGCAATTCGCCACCATGGTGCGCTGGGCAGGCGACGCGGTGCGCGAGGCCAACCCGCACCTGCGGCGAGTGATGGGCGGCATCTCGCCCATCGATCCGGGCTTTGTCGAACGGCTGCGCGACCTGGGCGCGCTGGCGGCGGTCGATGTGATGGCCGTCCACGGCTTCCCGCTCGACTGGAACTACTGGCACGCGCCCGATACCGACGAGCAGAACCCGATGGCGGTGCCGAAAGGGATCTGGGCCTGGCCGCGCAAGATCGACCTGATCCAGCGGGTGGCCGGGCTGCCGGTGTGGGCCACCGAGGTCGGGGTCTCCAGCTTCGGGGCGGAAGAGGCGCAGGCCTGGGGCTTGCGCACCACCGCCCAACTGCTGGCGGGGGTCGAGCGGGTCTACTGGTACACCCTGTTCGACCTGCCCGAACACCGCACGGCCACCACGCGTCATAAGGAGTCGGAAGGCTCGGCCTACTACCGGCACTACCACATGGGGCTGCTAACCGCCGAGGGCCGACCGAAACCGGCGTTGGCCGCCTGGCCGCGCGGGCAGGCCAACCTGGGCCTTTGCCAGTGGTTCCACCTGAATGATGCGGCCACGCTGGAACAATCGGTGGCGCTGTTCAAGCAGATGGGCGTGCAGCATGTCCGCACCGGGATCAGTTGGGCCGATTCGCATGTGCCGGGGGCGTGGGAGTGGTTCGACCGGATGATGGAGGCGCTCGCGCCGTTCCAGGTGCTGGCGACGCTGTGCTTCACCCCGCCCAGCCGGGGCCAGCGCCCCGACCACACCAGCCCGCCGGTGGACCTGGGCGAGTTCGCCTGGTTCTGTGGCGAGGTCGTCAAACGCTACGCCCCCGCCCCGGCCTACCTGGCTCCCGGTGCAACCACCTATAGCTGGGGGTAAACCGTTGCGGTCCCCCAGGCCGGGGGCCAGGGTGCAGCGCGGAACCCCACCGGCAGCAGGGGCCAATCGCGAGGGGAAGGCGTCACCGGCAGCCACTCGGCGGGTACCGGGTTGTGCGGGGTCCGGGCGACCAGCCGCCCTTCCCGCCACTCGGCGGCCCCCGAGCGCAGCATCTCGGCCAGGAACGGGGCCGCAAACTGGGTGGCGGGGCGGCCAAATGTGCCGTGGCTGTAATCCTGGAACCAGCGGCAGCCCATCAGGTAGGATTCCACCCGGTCGGCGGGCAGCCCGCCGCGAATCATCAGCGCATAGGCGAAGATGCGTTTGCCCGCGTGCCAGGCCATCCGTTCGGGGTCGCTCTGCCACTGGGTATACCGGCGCTGCGTGGCGGCGATGGCCTTTGGTACATCGGTGATCGGCGGGCCGTGGCCGGAGACGGCCAGGCGCGCCCCCAGCCCCGCCAGCCGTTCTAGCGTGGCAAGCGCTACATCCAGCGCGTCCCGACCCTCGCCATAGATATTGATCCAGGGCACATCATCGCCGTGGAGCGCGTCGCCGCTGATCAAGACCCGCTCCTCCGGCGCATAGAGACAGATCTGCCCCCGCGTGTGCCCCGGCGCGGCGACCACCTGGAGCCGGACCTCGCCCGTATCGATCACATCCCCCTCGGCCAGTGCATAATCCACCCGGTACGGCTCCACCGGCTGATCGAGCCAGACAGCGGCGCAGGCGGCAGGGTCGCGCCCGTTGATCAGGGCAGCGTCCAGGCTGGAGGCGGCGAGGGGCCGATCATAGCGCGTCTGTAGCGCGTAGTTTCCGCCGACATGATCGCTATGGTAGTGGGTGTTCACGATCCCGGCCAGGGCTGCCGGGGTGCCCAGCGCCGCCCGCAGCCACGCCTCGGTGGCCGCCACTTCCGAGCCGAAGCCGGTATCAACCAGCCACGGGCGCGGCCCCTTCACCAGCGCCATGTTCCCGCTGGGGAAGCGACTCTGGGCAAACTCCAACCACGACGGCATTTCCACGCGACGCCTCTCCTCTATACCAACCAGGTCCACTCCGATCCGGGGGCTGCTCGGATTTTAGCAAAAAGAGGCGCACGGAATCAAGGGCGCGGGCCTGCTGTAGCACGGCTGCTGCCAAGTCGTTCGGTACTGGCCGACCCCGGTTGTCATCCTTCGCTGCGCTCAGGATGACAGCCGGGGTCGGTCAGCAGCCAGGGATTTGGCAATAACTATTGATCCGCCGCACACTACCGGCGTACGTCCACTGGCTCATGACCGCAAAATGCGCCCACCAGGTCGCCGCCCAAAGAAGAAGCTGATTTCTGACTTCTGATTTCTGAATACATACATCTCGCTGCTGTCAGTGTTTTGTCAGCAACAGCGGGTATAATGAAGGGGTCCCGTTCCTGAGCACCGGTTTTGGGGTGTCTATGGGGACTGGTCTACGTTGGAGAAGGAGTACCGATTCTATGGCAATATCCCCGGGTTCCTTGCTGCCCCGTCCCGGACGCCGGGCGGATGGACACGTTCCGCGCACTGGGAGCCGCCGCTGGCTGGCCCGGCTCCTACCCGGCTTGCTGCTGGGTGCGCTGGTTTTGCTCGTACACGGCTTGCAGCCCGCCCCCGCCGCTGCCACGGGGGCCGTCGCCTGTTCGAGCGGCAGCGGAGGCACCTG
>JBBSAN010000507.1:0-5473 GCA_038252265.1 Chloroflexia bacterium | reverse complement strand
TGAGGATCACAAGCTGGTAGACGAGCAGGGGGGAGAGCGGGGGCACAGCCTAAGTCTCTCGCGGGGGTTGCTGGAACAGGTCCCGCACCTGCCTGCGCACATCGTCCCAGCGGCGGTTGACGCTCTTGCTGCCCCGGAGGAGGGGCCGGTAGCCCGTCAGGTCGTTGGTGGTCAGCGCCGCGTGGATGGCGTCGTCTTCGGTGGTCAGGGCGGCAGCGATCTGGGCGGTCAGTTCCCGGCTGGGAGGCACCGTCGTAGCGGTAAACCGGAGGGGCGGGGCCACCCGGATCAGCACTTCGGGGCGCTGTTCTTCGCGGAAGACCACCCGCCAGGCCACAGGCACAACCTGGGCCACCGGCAAGCGGCGAAAGATGTGGGCGAAACCGCCGTAAAGCTGGAGCGGGCGACGGTCGGCGGGGGTGATCGTGCCCTGGGGGAACATCCACATCGCCCGGTTGGGTCCGGCGTTCAGCAGCCCGGCGACATACTCGATCGACTCCAGGGCGGCGCGGGGGTTCTTGCGGTCCACCCCGAACGCCCCGGCCAGGGTGAAAAAGCGGTAGCTGGGCAAGAACTCGGCGTCCATCATCATGTACCCGGCACGGTTGCCCAGCCGCCGGTTGACCAGCCAGGCCAGGTAGCCGTCCCACCACGAGGGGTGTGGGCTGATCCAGAGGGTGGGGGGCCGCGCCGCCGGGGGGGTGCCACGCAGGGTGGCGAGGGTGGACCGCTCGGCGTGGAGCCAGATCGTGCCGAACATACGCCGCAGCCCGCCCTCGACCAGCCCGTGGAGGATGACCCACTCCGCGATGGGGTTCTTGCGTGCTCTGATGATCGGCATCTTAGCTCATTACCGTATTCACCACGAAGGGCACGAAGGGCACGAAATGATCAACGTGCATCTTCGTGCCCTTCGTGGTGCCGTTTACTTGATCGTCGGTCCGGCGTTCCAGTCATAGCCGATGGTGGGGTCGTCGTAGGGGATGCGGCCCTCCTCGTCGGGGTTGTAGACCGAGGAGGTGACATAGATCAGGTGGCTGATCCCGCCGATGGCCTTGCAGCCGTGGGCCACGCCGGGCGGGATCTTCAACACCTTCTGCCCCACGTTCTCGCCCATGAACAGCTCTTGCGTTACTCCGTGGGTGGGCGAGTCGGGCCGGGTGTCATAGAGTGCCACCTTCAGCGTGCCGAACGGAACATACCACCAGTCCACCTGGGTTTTGTGGATATGCCACGCTTTGGAAACGCCCGGATACATCAGCGAGTGGCTCAATTGGGCGAAGCCTTCGCTGAAAAAATCGTCGGTGACGCGGATCATCTCGCGGAAAAAGCCGCGCTCATCCGGGTATGTCACCAGGTCCTTGATTACTACACCCTCAATCTGCTGTTGGCCCATGCCTTCTCGGACTCCTTCTCTCTGTGCGCGGTCGGGGTTGCTTCGGTGTGTCGTGTGTCCAGCGCTCATTATACCGAACCCCCCGCAAAGCTGCAACCGGCGGGCGCGCCGGGCTTATGCATTCTCCTGGGTCGGCCCCTACCTCAACAACGCTCTCCCTCGAGAATGCATAAGCCCTGGGCGGGCGCGACCTCGCTATTGTGCTGGATTTGCAAAGATGCTACAATATGTAAGATCCACTAATTCGTTTGTATCCACTGCTAGGTCTATTGTACGCTGCTATCGTGTGTTCGGCCTGTAAAAGCATCTGCGGGTCGGCAACTTTTGCCCGGCCTGGCGTACTCTGCCGACGTATGTTCCGGGACCGGGAGCGTAGGGACCGTGCCTGCATCCCATGACGCCACCAGGAAAGGATCAGGACTATGCACCGCTCGCGTTGGTTATATTTGCTGCTGCTTCTGGCTGTGGGGGTGGGCGGCGGGGCGCTGCTGACCCGATCCGCCGGGGCCGCCCGGCCCGCTGCCGCGCCGCCTGTTGTCGCGCCCCCTGTCGTCTTGCCCCGCGGCCCCCTTCAGGGCACGCCGACCCCTACGCCGATTTGTCCCCCGACCTGGACGATTGTCCCCAGCCCCAGCATCGGGACCAACGACAACCACCTCTTCGCCGTCGCCGCTGTGAACGCGAACGATCTGTGGGCGGTGGGCTATTATATCAATGCCAGCAACCGGCGGCAGACGCTGGGCCTGCATTGGAACGGGGCCGCCTGGGCCATCGTCGCCACCCCGAACGTGGGCGCGGGCGACAACGTGCTCTACAACGTGACCACGGTCGCCGCGAATGATGTCTGGGCGGTGGGCAGCACGGTCACCGGGATCAACCTCAAGCAAACCCTGATCATGCACTGGAACGGAGCCGCCTGGGCGACCGTCGCCAGCCCCAACCTGGGCGGGTTCAATGAACTCTTCTCCGTGGCGGCGCGCACCGCGACCGATATCTGGGCGGTGGGCACCGGCGGCCTAGGCGGCAGCCAGAATGCCACGCTGGTGGAACACTGGAACGGCGCGGCCTGGACCATCGTCGCCAGCCCCAACGCGCCCGGCGGCAACAGCCTGCTCAACGGCGTGACCATCATCACCGCGACCGACGTCTGGGCGGTGGGCAGCGGGGCGAACGCCGGGAACCTGATCCAGACACTGGTGGAGCACTGGAACGGCGGGACCTGGACCGTCGTCGCCAGCCCCAACCCCCCGGTGGGGACGACAGACGCCGTGCTCGCCGGGGTCAGCGCGGTGAGCGCGACCGATATCTGGGCGGTCGGCTACTACATCAATGGGAGCGTGGTCACCCAGACCCTGATCGAGCACTGGAACGGGGCCACCTGGACGATCATCGCCAGCCTGAACGTGGGCGGGTCCGACAACTTCCTCAACCGGGTGTCGGTGCGGGCCGCCAACGACATCTGGGCGGTGGGGGTCTACCATACCGGCGCGTCGACGTCCACCATGATCCAACATTGGGACGGGTCGGCCTGGAGCGTGGTGTCCAACCCGAACCCCGGCAGCCTGGTCAACCAGTTCTATGGCGTGGTGGCCCTGACCGCCAGTGATGTCTGGGCGGTGGGGTCCACCGGGAACGGTGCGGGCAACCAGACCCTGACCGAGCACCTCGTCCCGGTGTGTATCACCCCCAGCCCGACCGCGACCTTTACCTTCACCCCTAGCCCGACGGTCACCCTCAGCCCGACGCAGACCCCGACCGCGACCCCGACGAACACCCGCACGTTCACGGTGACTCCCACCAACACGCCGACGAACACCCCCACCCGGACGGCCACCAACACGGCCACCGACACGCCGACAGCCACGAACACCGTGACCGGTACGCCGCCGACGGCCACGGCGACCCCGACGGCGACGGCCACCTGCTCGCTCAATTTCAGCGACGTGGACCAATACAACCCGTTCCGCGTCTATATCCTCGGCCTCTATTGCCGGGGCCTGATCAGTGGCTATCCCGATGGGACGTTCCGCCCCTATAATCCGGTCACGCGCAGCCAGGTCGCCAAAATTATCTCGAACAGCGCCGGGTTCAGTGACCCGCCCACCACCCAGACGTTCGAGGATGTGCCGCCCACGAACAGCTTCTATCCGTTTATCGAGCGGCTCGCCAGCCGGGGGCACATCAACGGCTATCCCTGTGGGGCACCCGGTGAGCCGTGCGTCGCCCCGACCAACCGGCCCTATTTCCGCCCCTATAACGATGTGACGCGGGGCCAGTTAGCCAAGATCGCCGCCAACGCCGCCGGGTTCAGCGACACGCCGGTCGCCGGAAACTACACCTTTGCCGACGTGCTGCCGAGCGACCCGTTCTACATCTACATCGAGCGGCTCTCGCGGCGGGGGATCATCAACGGCTACGAGTGCGGGAGCGGCGAAATTAATCCCTGCACGGGGCAGGTGGAAGCGTGCGATGCTTTCCGCCGCCCGTACTATCGCCCCTGCATCTCAATCACCCGGGGGCAGACGACCAAGATAGCCGCCAACACCTTCTTCCCGGTCGACTGTGCGCCCGGCACCCCATTGATCGTGAAGCCGTAACGGGTCCCGTTCCGTGCGGAGCAGAGGCCGTCCCAGGAGGGACGGCCTCTGGTCGTACTCACGTACACCAGCCATATCGAGTATAATAGAACTGCACCGCTTAGTAGATGCTCTCCGGCCACCCCCCGGAGCCACTGATGGACCCTTTTCGCGGACACCGTGGGATGACTGACTCAACTTCTGATAGTTCTAGTGTCTTGTTGGCGTGTGGCGACCTGACGACGCAGCGATCGTTGCACCAGATGTTGGAAGGGGCGGGCTACCAGGTTACGCTGGTCAACGGGGGCCGGGGCACCTTCCAGACGGTGACGGCCACCCGGCCCGACCTGGCGATCCTGGATTCGATCGGCGGAGCGGGCGATGCCCTGGACACCTGCCAGCGGCTGCGGGCCGATGAGGGCACAGCGTTTCTGCCGATCGTCGTGCTGACCGGGCCGGGCGAACGGCGGTTGCGCCTGCTGGCGCTGGAAAGCGGCGCAGACGAGGCCCTGGCAATGCCGGTGGACCGCGAAGAGTTGTTGCTGCGCATCCACAACCTCTTGCTGCAAGACAGCCGCCGGGCGGGTGCGCTGCAACACGAGCGCCGCCTGAACATGCTCATGACTCTGGCCTCCCAGCTTCACCTCCACCTGGAACTCTCGCATATTGTGGCGACCCTCTACCGGGCGCTTCAGGAGCAGATGGGCTTCCGCAAGGTGGTCCTGCTCCTGTTGGATCCTAGCGGGCAAACGCTGCGCCCGGCGGCGATGGGCGGCGACGGGCTGCCCGCCAGCGGCATCCTCTATGCCTGGCGCGACTACGTCCATTTGCTCGACCGCCGCTACCAGGCCAGCCGGTCCTATTTTGTCAGCCGGGTCACCAATGCCTCCGACCCCTTGCCGCCCGGTCCCTGGCAG
The DNA here is from genome assembly GCA_038252265.1 of Chloroflexia bacterium. Classification (GTDB taxonomy): domain Bacteria; phylum Chloroflexota; class Chloroflexia; order QHBQ01; family JAICKM01; genus JBBSAN01. The sequence continues at coordinate 584 of JBBSAN010000507.1, read as the reverse complement.
CCGGGCGAGACGCTGCTGGTGCCGCTGCGCCTGCCGGAAGGGCGCACCCTCGGCCTCATTTCGCTGGATGCCCCCCGCAATGGGCTGCGGCCCCGCCTGCAACAGATCTACCTGATCGAGCAGTTTGCCGAGCATACCGCTGTGGCCGTCCACAACACCCAGATTTATGCCGAGCAGCAGAGCCGCCTGTCGGCTTATGTCAGCGCGCCGGTGGCCGCCCAATTGGCCGCGCGGGGGGCACCGCCGCCCCAGCCGATCGAGTCGCAGGTGACGGTCCTCTTCTCCGACCTGCGCGACTTCACCCCGCTGTCTGAGCGGCTGACCCCCGCCCAACTGGTCAATCAGGTGCTCAATCCCTACTTTCACTACATGACCGAGGTGATCCACCAGTACGGCGGTGTGGTCGATAAGTTCCTGGGCGACGGGATCATGGCTGTGTTCGGCCTGCCGCTGTGGCAGGGCGACGAGGCGGCGCGGGCGATCCTGGCCGGGCTGGCGATGCAGGGGACGTTCGCGGGGCTGCAGGAGCAGTGGCGGCAGAGCCTGGGTTGGGAGATCGGCATGGGCGTCGGCCTGGCCTATGG
>JBBSAN010000506.1:0-5490 GCA_038252265.1 Chloroflexia bacterium | reverse complement strand
GGCGTCGCGGGCAGCCCCACCCCCACGCCCACCCAAATCGCGGTCACCATCAAAGACGTAACGAGCAGCAACAACTTTTACCCGTAAATACGCTGCCTGGTCTTCCAGGGCATCGTCAGCGGCTATCCCTGCGGTAGCCCCGGCGAACCGTGCCCCGGCCTCTACTATCGCCCGAACAACAATGTGACCCGCGGCCAGCTTGCCAAGATTGTGGCCCAGTCGGCGGGGTTCACCGACCCGGTCGCCAGCACCCAGCAGACCTTCGAAGATGTGCCCACCGGCTACAGCGTCTGGTCCTCCATCGAGCGCGTGTCCGGCCATGGGATCATTAGCGGCTATCCGTGCGGGGGCGTGAACGAGCCGTGCGTGCCGCCGCTCAACCGGCCTTACTTCCGCCCCGGCAACAACGCGACCCGCGCCCAGATCAGTAAGATCGTTGGGATCTCGGCGGGCTTCCAGGAGGCGGTGCCGTCGGCGCAGCAGACGTTCGAGGATGTGCCGGGGACCAGCACCTTCTGGATTTATATCGAGCGCATGGCCGGGCGCGGGATCATCGGCGGCTATCCCTGTGGCAGTCCGGGCGAGCCGTGTGTGGCCCCGCTCAACCGGCCCTACTTCCGCCCGAACAACAACGCGACGCGCGGCCAGATCAGCAAGATCACGTCGCTGGCCTTCTTCCCCGGCTGCAACCCACTCAGCCGCTAGCATCGCACTATGGCGAGAAAAGGATCGTTCCGGTCACTATGCCGACAACTGAAGATGCCGCTTTTTACCTGGACACGCTGCGCCGGGTGGTATCGCCCCCCACCGCGTCGTTCCACGAGGAGCAGGTGGGCGCGGTGATCACCGCTCTCCTGCGAAGCTGGGGCCTACCGTATACGGTAGACCGCTTCGGCAACATCCTCGCCCAGTACGAGCACGGTCCCGCCGCCCGCCCGCTGGCGCTGATGGCGCACACTGACCATCCCGCCTTCGAGCTAATCGCCCCGGCGGGGGATCCCGCCTACCCGGCGGCGACCTGGACGGCGCGGCTGCTCGGCGGGGTGGGGATCGAGTATTTCCAACAGCCGATGGGGGTGACAGTCTTTGCCGGGAACGATCCCGCCGCGCCCGTCGCGGGCATGGTGCGCGGGGGAACCGTGGGCGACGGGCCGCGCGATATTCGCCTGTATATCGAGTTAGCCGCTGCCGCCCCCGTCGGGCCGGGAGACTTCGGCATCTGGGCCTTGCCCGATTTCGAGTTACACGATGGCTTTATCCACGCCCGCGCTATTGATGACCTGGCCGGGTGCGCGGCGGCGCTGCTGACCCTGTGGAAGCTGCGCCAGGAGGGAGCCGACGCTCATGTCTACGGCGTGTTCACGCGGGCCGAAGAGGTGGGGCTGATCGGGGCGGAGCTGGTGTTCGCCCATGCGCTGCTGCCCTCTGAGACGCTAGTAGTGTCGCTGGAAGCGAGCCGCACCCTGCCGGGGGCGGCGCAGGGAGAGGGGCCGGTGATCCGGGTGGGCGACCGGGCCACCACCTTCAACGACGAGGCCGAATGGCTGCTGCGTCAGGCCGCCGCCCGCGTGCAAGCCGCCGCCCCGCCCGGCGCAGTCAAGGTCCAGCGCCAGTTGATGAGCGGGGGCCGCTGCGAGGCCAGTACCGCCCAGCGCCACGGCTACGCCACCACGGGCCTGGCCTTCCCCCTCGGCAACTATCACAACATGGGCGAAAACGCGACCCTCCAACCGGAGAATATCTCCGAGCAAGACTTCCTCACCGCCGTGGATCTCTTGCAGGCGGCGGCGCGGCTCCTGCCCCAATTGCCCGATCTGCTGGCCGCGCGCTATGCCGCCGACGACCCGCCCCCTGCCTACGTAGATCGCCTGCTCGCCACCTGCGCCCACTTCCCGCCGCCTGCCGGTCCGACCTCGGCATAAGCCCCGGCAGGGGCGACAGCGGGATGCTCGTGCTACGCATTCTGTCGCCCCTACCAGGGGCTTGGACGCTTCCACGCGCACGGCTGTGGCAACGTCCACCCCTGTCATCCTGAGCGCAGCGAAGGATCTTGTCGGGGCCACCTGATCGTCAGGGAAGCTTGAGATCGGGGCCTCGGCACCGCTGATAACCAAAACGATCCTTCGCTGCGCACTGGAGGACCGCCTGGGGTCGGCTAGCACCGAACGATTTTATATCAGCGGTGTTCCCCTATAGAATCGCCTTGCCGCCGGGCCAATGCGCCGTGTATAATTGGCGCGACGGCACGACACGATGAGGAGGCAGAGGCATGAGCGAACGGTTGGAGCGGATTGATGCGTTTCTAGAGGCGGGGTTGGACGGGTATATTGCGGAGACGGGGCGGCTGTGTGCCGTGCCCAGTGTGTCGGCGCACGGCGGCCCGGCGATGGCGGCGTGTGCCGACATGGTGGCGGCGATGCTGACCGCGCACGGCTTCGAGGTGCAGCAGTTCGCCACACCCGGCAACCCGATTGTGGTCGGCCACGCGAAGGGGCAGTCCGAGCGCACGCTCCTCTGTTATAACCATTATGACGTGCAGCCCGCCGAGCCGCTGGAGCTATGGACCGACCCGCCGTTCACACCGACGGTACGTGACGGCGCGCTCTATGCCCGCGGGGCCAAGGACGACAAAGGCGAGTTTGTGGCCCGGCTTGCGGCGGTGGACGCCGTCCGGGCGGCGCATGGGGGGACGCTGCCCTGTGGCGTCTTGTTCGTGGTCGAGGGTGAGGAAGAGATCGGCAGCCCGCACGTCGCCCAGTTCGTGCGCGAACACCTGGATCTGCTCCATTCGCATGGCTCGATCTGGGAAGAGGGCGGGATCGATGCGGATGGCCGCTCGGTGATCAGCCTGGGCAAGCGCGGCATCCTCTATGTCGAACTGGCGGTGGGGGTGCTGCGGCGCGATGCGCACTCCGGCGGGGCCTCCGTCCTGCCCAATGCGGCCTGGCGGCTGGTGCGGGCGCTGAACACACTCAAGGACGCCGACGAACACATCCGCATCCCTGGCTTCTATGACCAGGCGCTGCCGCCCACCGCGCTCGATCAGGAATTGCTGACCGCCCAGCCGTCCGACGAGGCTCAGGCCCGCGAGGACTTCGGCGTGACGACGTTCGTCAACGGGGTCACCGGCGAAGCCTACAAGCGGGCGGTGTTCAACCCCACCTGCAACATCGCGGGCATCACCACCGGCTACCAGGGCGCGGGCATGAAGACGGTCATCCCCGCCCGCGCCACGGCCAAGATCGACTTCCGCCTGGTGCCCGATCAGGACCCCGACGATATCCTCATCAAGCTCCGCCACCACCTGAACGCGGAAGGCTTCCCCGATATCACGGTGACCCGCCTGGGCGCGATGTGGCCCGCCAAGTCGCCCGCCGATGCCCCGCTGGTGGACCTGGCGGTCCGCACCGGCGCGGAGGTCTATGGCCTCCCCACCCAATTGATCCCGCTCACCGGCGGCAGCAGCCCGGTCTACGCCTTCCAGGGACCGCTGGACATCCCGGTGATCACGGCGGGGGTGGGCTATCCCGATTCGCGCACCCATGCCCCCGACGAGCATGTGCGCCTCGACCACTTCCTCCAGGCCAGTCGCCATATCGCCCGCATCCTCGACGGGTTCGCCGCCCTCTGAGGGGCCGCCTGTTCACGCCCTCACCTTCTGCCGTGCTCAGGCCGAGCACGGCTTTTTCTTTGCTCCAGGTCGAGGTGGGATCGAGTTCGCCCGGCTTGTTGTTAAACTCTGTACTACAACCTTGTGATTCGCCCGCCTTACCCTATTGACTCTTGCACTACAGTGTGCTAGGATACACACATCTCCGGGCTTCTTCTTCTATACACCTCGACGGCAGGCTGACCAGGAGCGGCATGTCATCAGAGGCGGGTCCCTCGGGTTCCACATCCCATTGTCGCGTCGTGCTGGCGGCTTGCCGTTCCAGCGCGCAGAATAGTCTGTGCTTTCTTGTGGTGTGCCGATAGTACAGGCACACCTTGAGGGTGTTTTGTGCCCAATTTCGGGCGACCCGGTGGCCGGGCGCACCAAAGGAGCTGCCACGCCGAGATTTCCGCACCAGGGATTAACTGAATAGGATCACGCCAGGAGCACATAACAACACGTCCAGCAACATTTGGGAAGGAGCAACAGGGTGAAGCGACGTTATTGGGGGTATCTCTTCTCGTTGGCACTGGCGACCATCATGCTGGGGGGCATGTTGGTATCGGGATCGTCAGTGAGTGCCCATTTTCCCAGCCCTGCCGGGAGCAGCCAGGCTTCGCAGAGCGCTCTGTCGTCCGTGGGCAGTGGGAGCACGGCCAACATGGCCCTACCTTCTCTCAACCCCCCCGGTTCGCGCAGTGCGCCTTCAGCCCCACAACCTGATGTGATCAGCGCCGGAACCTATGCGTTCACCAGCGCCACCGGCGCGACGCTACAGGATATGAGCACTGGCACCACTCTGCTCGTAGCGGCTAATCTCGATGACGACGCCTCTACGGTCACGAATATTGGCTTTGATTATTGGTATGACGGGCTGCGCTATACCCAGTTCTCGGTCAACGCGAACGGCCTGATGCGCCTCGGTTCAATAGCAGTCACGACTGACTACAACAATACAACAGTTTTCGCCAGCGGGACTAGTGCGCCGAAGATCGCGCCTTATTTTGACGACCTGTGGATCGGTACGAACGGCAAGGTTCATTATAAGGTCGTGGGGAGTGCGCCCAATCGCAAGCTTGTTGTTGAATGGCTGAACGAGCAAATCCCACGCGTGGCGGTTGGCAACCCCGGAGCAGGTACCTTCCAGGCCTGGATCTACGAAACGACCGGCGTGATCGAGTTCGTCTACGGCTCCGGCATTGCTATCAACACTGCTAACGGGGGGTACTCCATTGGCCTCCAATCTGGTGCGGGACCCAACTTCGCCAGCATCACCAGTTCCACTTCCACAGTATCGTATGTCACGGCCAACAACACGCAGACCAATGCCATCACCAGCGGCACGAAATATACCTTCACTCCCGCTGTACTCGCTGCGCCGACTGGCCTGAACTTCACCAGCGTCACGGCAACAGGGATGACCTTGAACTGGACCGATAATGCGACCGGTGAAACGGGGTATGCGCTTTATCGCTCCACGGACAATGTCAACTTCACCTTCGTGACGCAGGTGTCCGGCAATACAACAACCTATGCTGCGACCGGATTAACGGCGAATACCCTCTACTACTGGAATGTGTATGCCGTCAGTGCGGGTGCTCTCAGCAGCTCCCTGTCGGGGAGCCAGATAACCGCTGCGGGCACTCCTACGCGGACGCCCACGAACACACCGACGCCAACCATCACGCGGACGCCCACGAACACACCGACCGACGTACCCACTAACATGCCGACGAACACCCCGACAGCGACCAACACACCGAGCAACACGCCAACGGCCACGAACACGCCCAGCGATACCCCCACGGCGCCCGACACACCGAGCAACACGCCAACGG
>JBBSAN010000505.1:0-5496 GCA_038252265.1 Chloroflexia bacterium | reverse complement strand
TTGGCCTCGACCGCCTTGAGCGGCAGGGTCACCACGCGGGCGGTGGGATCGGTGGCGGCCTGCTGGATGCGAGTTACGGCCCCGGCGATATCCAACTCTAACCCTGGCGAATCGGTTACCAGGGTCGCCTTGCCCTCGGCCAGCGCCAGCCGGGCATCCTGCGCCGGGGCGCGGAGCGTGTCAGCAATGGGCTTCAAATAGCCCTGCAACTTGGCCTTGTCGAGGCTCACCGGGGCGTTGGCCTTGTTGACGGCGGCCTGGCGCAACTGGTCCGGGGTGATCTGGAAGACCCAACCGCCCGTGGTCGGGCCGTAGCGCAGCACCACCGAGCGCTCCACAATCACGCTCGGCCCCAGGGCAGCGGGTGGCGCGGCCACCACCGCGTACACAGGCGGAGCGGCAGGCCAGGGCGCGGCGGCCTGGGCGGGAGCCTGCGGCGGCACAGCTTTTACCGGGGCGGCCAGGGGCTTCTGCATCGGGGCGGCGACCGGGGGCGCGGGCGTGGCGCGCGTTGCCAGCATAGCGAGCAGCCCAATGCCCACCAGCGCCAGCAGCCCGATCAGCCCGATACCCAGCAACAAGGGACGCCGCACCAGCGGGCGCGGATTAGCAGGGATGGAAAGCATGGTGAAGAAGAACTCCTCTGATGGGTGTGAGTTGCACGCCGCGCACGCGCAAAAGGATAAGCACGGCACTTAGCCTGTTGTCTTATCATATTATAGTTATATTGAATAGCAGTGTAATGAGGGACCCACTTATAATGGGAATTGTAACAGACTTTGCCATCGCTGACAATAGTACTTTTAGAGCAAATTTCGTGCCGGAAAAGGCCGCTATCGGCGCGTGAGTCGGAGGCTAGTGGCCTAACGCAAGGCCACATCCACCTGATCTAAGATCTGGACGGTGGTGGGGAGGTCGTGGTTCCACAACGCCCGCCCGGCGATCACGAGTTGGCGCTCCAGGGCGATATTGGCCGGGTCGGTGGTCGGGTGGCTGAAAGCGGCGATGAGGCCGGAATCCCATTGCGACGGCGGTTGGTCGGGGAGGAGCCGGGCGTCGTGGTCGCGGGTTTCCTCATAGTGGCGGACGGCGTCGTAATAACGCACGCGCAGGCGCACCGCCTGGACATCGGCGGCGGTGTGGGGGGTGGCGATCAGCACCGCCCGCCATTCGCGCTCCAGGCTCGCCCAACTCTCGCCGTAGATCGGAGCCGGGGCAGTCGGAGCAGCCAGGAGGCGCTTGAATTTGTCCAGGCCATAATGTTCGATCAGGTATTGGGTGAGGGCCGCACCTTCCAGATAGGCGATCTCGTGCTGCTGATTGTAGAAATCGGTTTGCAGCGTCGTCAGCGGGATATAGAGGTCGCCATCCTCGCCCATCAGGGTCGAGGCGAGCACGTCCAGCGCCTCTTTGTGATAGTGCCCCCCGGCGACCCACACGGCCACGCCCTCGCCCAGCAGGCCGCCCTTGTTGGTCGCGCTGCCCAGCATTTGCTCCACCAGCGCGTGGGTCACCTCGTGGCGGAACACGGTGATCAGGTCTGAGGCGATATAGTCGCGGCTGGGATCAGGGTAGGACAGGAGCAGCACATTCCCGACATAGCTGGCCCCGCCCTGCCAGAACACGCGATTGACCAGATAGACCTGCATCTGGGCCGTGGGCGACACCTGCAAGGTCGCCGCCGCGTAAGCCACCGCCTGCTCGCCGGTCGTCTTGATCAGGTCAATGTCGCTGGCGGCCTGGGTGCCGGGCAGATAGTAGAAGGTGAAGTGCGCGGTGGTGGCGTGCTGCCAGGCGTCTACGATAGGGGTTGGGGGTTGGGGGTTGGGGGTTGGTGTAGACGCCGGGGGCGCGAGGGTAGGCGTGAGTGGCACGAAGGTGGGTGTCGGCGGGATGGCGGTGGAGGTCGGGTTGAGGCTGAGGCAGGCGGGCAGGATCAATGCAAGGACGCAAAGGAACAAAAGGCGCAAAGGGGTCCGATTCGCCTTTGCGTCTTTGCCACTTTGCGTCTTTGCGTTCAAATCGTTCACCGGAGGAAGGCGTCGTACTGGGCGCGCAGGCGCAGCGGCAGGCGGCCTTCGATCAGGGTTCCGTCGGCGGTGAATTCTTCGCTCAGCACAATGCCTTTGCGGTGGAACTGAGCCGTCAGGTCGCCCGCGCTGTAGGGGATCAGTACGTGGACGTGGGCCATGCCGCGGTCCAGTTCGGCGGCGATCCGCTCGCGCAAGCGGTCCAGCCCGATGCCCTCCTGGGCCGACACGGGCACGAAGTCGGGGCGTAGCCCCAGTTCGGCCACGAGGTGATCGGCGGTGTTGCCGTCGGGCGAGTCGTGCTCGGCTGCCGGGGCGTCCTCGCGGGCGGTCAGGCGGTCAATCTTGTTGAGCACGACCAGGCGCGGCTTGTCGGCCACTTGGAGTTCTTCCAGCACCCCTTCCACCGTCTGGGCCTGTTCGGCAGCGTTGTGGTGGGTGATGTCGATCACATGGAGCAGCAGGTCGGCCTCCTCGATTTCTTCCAGGGTGGCCTTGAACGCCTCGACCAGGGTGGTGGGCAGGCGCTGGATGAAGCCGACGGTGTCGGTCAGCAGCACCTGCCGCCCATCGGGCAGTTCCAACTGGCGGGTGGTGGGGTCGAGCGTGGCGAACAGCACATCGGCGGCGAGCACGGTAGACCCGGCCAGCGCGTTGAGCAGGGTAGACTTGCCCGCGTTGGTATAGCCCACCAGGGCCACGACGGGAATCCCGGCCCGGCGGCGCTGTTCACGGTAGAGTTCGCGGTGCGCGTGAACCTGGCGCAGATCCTCTTTCAGCCGGGCGATGCGCTCGCGGGCGCGGCGGCGGTCTACTTCTAGCTGCGTTTCGCCGGGGCCGCGCAGGCCAACCGCCCCCCCGCCCCCGCCCGACCCGCCGGTCTGGCGCGAAAGGTGGGTCCACAACCGGGTCAGGCGCGGCAGACGGTATTCCAACTGGGCCAGTTCGACCTGAAGGCGGCCTTCGTGGGTGTGCGCGTGGCGGGCAAAGATGTCGAGGATCAACGCGGTGCGATCCAGGATCTTCACGTTCAGCGCTTCTTCCAGGTTGCGCAGTTGCCGGGGCGATAGTTCGTTGTCGAACAGGATCACGTCGGCCCTGGAGTCATGGGCCGCGCTGCGGATCTCCTCCACCTTGCCCTTGCCCACCAATGTCGCCGGGCTGGGCGCGCTCAACCGCTGCGTCACCTGCCCCACGACCTCCACGCCCGCTGTGGACGCCAACTGGTGCAACTCGTCCAGCGAGTCTTGCAGCGCCCACACGTCCTCGTGCATCTCCACGCCGACCATCAGGCCGCGCTCTGTCGCGCCGCGCACGGCAAACAGGCCATCGGTGCGCTGGCCGGTAATCAGGGTATTCTCGTTCTCTGTCATACAGCCTTTCGTGCGTCGTCAGTGGTCAGTGGTCAGTGGTCAGTGATCAGTGGTCAGCTTCTGTAATTGTCGTGGTATCGGGGAAGCACCTGCTCCAGCGCTGCTCCTAGATCACCGACCACTGACCACTGACCACTGACCACTGACCACTGGTCAGGATAGATCCTTGACGGGCGGGAGGTGCAGGTCGATCGGGCGCTGGCTCCACAGTTGAGAGCAAAAGGCTTGCCACCCTTCCAGATGGCCCTGGCGATCCTGCTGATCGCGTGCCGAGTCGGTATACGGGCCGTGCGTAATCGTCAGCCGGGTCCCCCCGCCCCCCAGCATGGGAACGAAGGCGAGCGTCACTGTGCGCTGGGGCGTGTCCGGCTCATGGTCCCAGGCCCAGGTGAAGGCCAGCGCCTGGCCCGGCGCGAAGACGGTGTAATGGCCGCGCAGGTGCCAATCCTCGCTCGGCCAGGCCAGGTGATACGCGCCCCCCACTTGCGGTTCCACGTCGGCTTCGGGCGGCCACCAGAGCGTCAGCAGCACTGGGTGAGTCCAGTACTCAAAGAGCCGTTCCGGGCTGAAATGGGGGAACTCGCCGGTCAAGACCAGCCGATCGGGATCCGACGGCAGCGGGGTCGTGACCGGAGCCTCGCGGGGTCCATCCATCCTGGGCCTGAGTCTCCTTCTAGAAGCGCAGCGCCGCCAGCCGTTCTGCCGCCACGGCCACTTCCTTGTCGGGCACCGTGACCGACATGCGGAAATAGCCCTCTCCACCCTCCCCGAAGCTGTTGCCCGGCGTCACTACCAGGGCCTGTTGCTCGAACAGGTGGTTGGCGAACGCCGCCGAAGTCATTCCCTCTGGCACCATGCCCCAGATATAGAGGCTGGCGCGGGGCGGGGGGGCGACGATACCCGCCGCGCTTAACGCCGCGCACAGGAGATCGCGCCGCCGCTGGTAGACACAGTTGCGCGCCTGGATCCACTCCTGGTCGCCGGTCAGGGCGGCAATGGCGGTCTGTTGCAGCATCGTCGGCAGGCCCGAGTCGATGTTGCTCTTGATCCGCGACAAGGCTTCGATCGCCTGCGCGTTGCCCATGACCATGCCGACCCGCGCCCCGGCCATGTTGTAGGTCTTGCTCAACGAGTTGAACTCCACCGCCACATCCCGTGCCCCGGGCACCTGCAAAATGCTGGGCGGACGATAGCCGTCATAAGTGATTTCGGAGTACGGATTATCATGACAAATGATAATGTCATAGCGGCGGGCAAACGTGACGACTTCTTCAAAGAAGGCGAGGTCGGCCAGCGCACCGGTCGGGTTGTTCGGGTAGTTAAGCCACAGCAGGTTGGCCTGCTCGCAGATCTCGCGGGGGATCGCCGCCAGGTCGGGCAGCCAGCCGCGGTCGGCCCGCAGCGGCATCGCATAGACCTGTCCATCGGCCAGGATCGTGCCGTAGTGATAGACCGGGTAGCCGGGGTCGGGCACCAGGGCGATCTCGCCCGGATCACAGAAGGCCAGGGCGATGTTAGCGATGCCCTCCTTCGAGCCGATCAGCGGCAGCACTTCGGTCATCGGGTCGAGGGTCACGGCGAAGCGGCGGCGATACCAGTCGGCCATCGCCTCGCGCAGGGCGGGCAACCCGAAATAGCTGGGATAGCGATGAGTGGCGGGATCGTGCGCGGCCCGGCACAGCTCGTCAACGAGCGTTTCGGGCATCGGAATGTCGGGGTCGCCCATCCCAAAGTTGATCACCTGATCGCCTTTGGCGCGCCGGTCGGCAATACGTTGGGCCATCGTCGCAAATATGTACGGGGGTAACTGGCTGATGCGATTAGAAAACTTCACGGGTAGCGGTACTCCTTCGTCGTTGAAAGATGAAACGCCTGCGTGCTGCGGCGCGGTCGGGCCGTAGAGTCGAGGGGTCTAACCACCGCGCGGCCTCGAAAGGTGGTAACGTTAATTATACCCGATCGGGGGTCCCCTGTCAGCCGCCGTATGTCCTGCCTGCTGCCCGATCCGTTGGTGTTGGCTGGCCGCCACCCGGTCATCCGGAGCGCAGCGAAGGATCTTGTTGGGGCCACCATGTCGTCAGCGGAGATCGGGA
>JBBSAN010000504.1:0-5498 GCA_038252265.1 Chloroflexia bacterium | reverse complement strand
GGGATCTTGGGATCGGCCCCGCGCGTCCAGGAGTGGACGGTGCTGAGGGACACGCCCAGGCTTTCGGCCAGGTCTTTGTGGGTCTGCCCCAGTGCATACAGGCAATCGGCCAGTTGCGCGGCGAACCGGGCGGCGCGGGCCGTATGCAACTCGTCTGAGCGAAACCGGCGGCGCTCCATATCGTCTCGTCCTGCCTCTGCGGGCGCACGGATCCGCGCCCGCGCTGCCCGATCGTACCGATGTATTACCGTTATGATACCACGCCCGCCAAATTACGATTGTAAGGTGCACCGCCTGGCCCTTATGAATAGTGTATGCGCATGGTTGGAGCGCGACCCGCGCCGGAGTCCCCATCCGGCCCGGTTTTATCCCAGAGGATGATGCCCTCTGTTTATACGGAAGAAGGAGAGAACCCATGAAGCCTTTATCCATTCTTGGGCTGCTGACATTGACAGGCTTGCTGCTGCTGGGGTTGCTGGGTGGGGTGCCCACAACCCGTGCGGCGGGGGTTGGGCTGGCCCCGGCCCGCCCCGACCAGGGAATGACGATCCAGCGCCGCCCGGATGGGAACACGCCTGCCTGTGATCCGGGGGTGCCCTGCGAGACCCCCAGCCCCACGCCCATCTGCCAGCCCGCCGTCGGCTGCTCCTCGGCGACGCCCACGCCTATCTGCCAACCCGCCGTCGGCTGCCCCTCGGCGACGCCCACGCCGCGCTGCATTCCCGGCCAAACGTGCGGGACCCCGACGGCGACGGCCACGCCCGACTGCCCGTCGGCGGGCTGTGCTTCGCCCACGGCGACCCCGTGCGACCCCGCTCTTCCCTGCGGGACCCCGACGGCGACGGCGACGCCCATCTGCCAACCGGCCACGGGCTGTCCCTCGCCGACTCCGACCCCCTGCATTCCCCGTCAAACGTGTGGCACCGCAACGGCGACCCCCACGCCCCAATGCACGGCGGCGGGCTGCCCTTCGCCGACGCCGACCCCGTGCGATCCTACTCTCCCGTGCGGTAGCCCGACCGCCACCCCCACGCCGGGGTGCGCCGCGCAGCCCTGTACCTCGCCGACACCAACCTGCCAGCCGGGCGTGATCTGCGGGTCACCCACGGCCACCCCGACGCGGCCCACCCAGCCAACCAAAACGCCCACCGGCCCGACCGCCACGCCCACCTGTCACCCTGGCAGCGGTTGCGAATCGCCCACGGCTACCGCCACCCGGCCCACGCAGCCGACCAACACGCCCACCGGCCCGACCGCCACGCCGACCTGCCAGCCGGGCGTGATCTGCGGCTCGCCCACGCCGACCCGGCCCACGCAGCCGACCAATACGCCCGACGGCCCGACCGCCACCCCGACCTGCCAGCCTGGCGCGCTCTGCGGCTCGCCCACGCCGACGCGCACCCCACAGACTCCCCCGACCCGCACCCCGACCGTGACCCGCACGCCGTCGCCCAGCGCGACTCGCACTCCCCCGTGCGTCCAGCCCCCGGCGAATATGTCGGCCTGGTACCCGCTAGACGAGCCGGTCGGCCCCATTGCCGGGGAGATCATCGGCGGGGTCAACGGCGTGCATGTCGGCGGGCCGGTGCCTGTGCCCGGTAAGGTCGCGGGAGCCTTGAGCTTCGACGGCATAAATGACTACGTCAAGGTGCCCAATAACGCCGCACTCAACTTTGGCACCACCGATTTCTCCATCGACACCTGGATCAAGACTCAGGTCTCGACCGGCTTCCAGGTCTTCATCGACAAGCGCACCTACGCGCCCATCGGCTATGAACTGATGCTCTACAACGGGCGGCTGCTGTTCCAGATGGCCGATTCGAGCGGCTTCTCCAACTACTGGAACCCGGTCAGCGTCAACGTGGCTGATGGCAACTGGCACCTCGTCGCCGTGACCGTGCGCCGCACCGGAGTACCCCTGGGCCAGTTGTATGTGGACGGGGTTGTGGTCGCCAGCTTCAGCCCGCGCCTGGGCAATATCACCAACGTCGCCGGTCTCTGGCTGGGACGGCACCATCCCAACGCGCTCTTCCCTTCCACCATGTGGTTCCGCGGCAGCCTTGATGAGGTCGAATTCTTCAAGCGCGCCCTGACCGCTACCGAGATCGGGAGCCTGTGGACCGCCGGTAGCGCGGGCAAATGCAAACCCGGCAATGAGCCGACCCCGACCCCCACCCGCACACCGGGACCGTGCCACTGGTGCTATATCGATGTGGCAATCAGCAGCCCCTTCTATCCTTACGTCACCTGCCTGACCGTGCTGGGCGTGGTGGGCGGCTATCCCTGCGGCAGCGTGGGCGAGCCGTGCGTGCCCCCCGATGACCAGCCCTATTTCCGCCCCGGCAACGGTGTCACGCGGGGCCAGGTCGCCAAGATCGTGGCGGGCGCGGCGGGCTTCGCCGAGCAGCCGACGGGGCAGACCTTCGCCGACGTGCCGCCCACGCACACCTTCTATCTCTGGATCGAGCAGATGGGCGGGCGCGGGATCATCAATGGCTATCCCTGCGGCGGCACCGGCGAACCGTGCGACGCCGCCCAGCGTCCCTACTTCCGCCCGGCAGCCCCGGTGACTCGCGGCCAACTCGCCAAGATCGCGGCGAACGCGGCGGGCTACGCCGAGACGATCCCGGTGGATCAGCAGACCTTCGCCGATGTACTCCCCGGCAGCAGCTTCTGGCTCTATGCCGAGCGGATCGCCCTGCATGATGTGATCAGCGGCTATCCCTGCGGCGGCACCGGGGAACCCTGCGACCCGGTTCAGCGCCCCTACTATCGCCCCGCCGCCAGCGTGACCCGCGGCCAAACCGCGAAGATCGTCGCCAATACCTTCGCTCCCGACTGCGACATCCCGACCGCTCCCTAACGAGCGCGGGGACAAGTACGACGGTAATTAGCCAGCACCGGACGATGGTAGGGACCATCGTCCGGTGTTTTTGGGACCTGGGCAGGGCGGTCCTCGTGAGGCCGCTGTGCTATACTATCATGAGGGCATACTTCTCAGAAGCTGGTGCCTATGATCAGCGGTGGGGCTACTATGTCAGTGTTTTGTCAGTGCGACCGATCTAATATCTAACCAACACACGAGACCTGTTCCTGTGTTCGCCCGTGGATGCCTGCTTGTTCTGCCGGGGTTGTGGGATCCCATCGACCCTCAGTGCGTAGCAGGGCCGGGGTGCGGCTTCGTTCCTACACTATGGAAAGGTCAACGCACTTGGAAGAACCCATTGTTCCCGATCGCGCGACATTCCTGACCGCCCCCGATACGGAGGTCGCGGCAGTCGCTCCGGCCACTGCCGTATGGATATTAAGCGGCACCCGGCGGCGTGCCGCTATGGAAGGGATCCCGCTAGACGATACCTATATCGAGTGGTCTCGCAAACAAATGGTGGAGAACATTAGTATCTTTTTTCGGCTGGGGATCCGCCACCTGATCATGCCCTCCTTTGGCCCCAATCAGATGGCGGAGGGGGGGCAGTATGGCGAGCGCATTCTGGACTGGGCGATCCAGGCATTAGCGGGGCCAACCATGCTCGCGGAATATCGCCGTCGCGGCTGGCGTGCCCGGCTGCTCGTGCCTTCCCCGGTGCCCGCCTTGCACGAGGCGGCGGCGCGGCTCGCGCAGGAACCGGCCCCGTCGGGGGCACCCACGGTTTGGTTTTATTTTGTCACCGATCACAGCGATCCCTGGCGCGATTTGCTGGACGCGGTGCATCGTACGGGAGCACAGACTTATGCTGAGGCTCAACAGGCCGTGTACGGGGAAGAGATTCCCGCTGCCGCGCTTTTGCTCGGCTTCGGAAAACCGGTTGTTGGCACCACCCTGGTTCCGCCCTTGCTCCTTGGCCCGGCAATCCAGTGCTACTGGACCCAGCGGGCAGGCGCACAGTTGACCGAAGCGATGCTCCGTGAGATCCTTTATGATTATGCCTACACCCGGCACACCTTCCAGCCCGATCATCAGGCCCGGTATGAGCAGCCTGCCGACCAACAAGCCCTGTGGGATACAACCGCCGTCCTCGGGTTGGGCGTGGCTCTGAATGGGTTCTGGTATCCCGCGCCGTTTCCGGGGGCGCAATTGTAAGGTAGTGAGGAATTGATGCTGAAGTTTCTTATGGATGTTAAGCTCCCCGATGCCGATATGGCCCGCAAGGCCCGCTGGCTAAATCTGGTGCTGCTGAGCTTTATCGCGCTTGGTGCCTTGAGTACGTTGGCGATCCTGGTCGTCGTGCCCATCTCGATCACGACTGGCGTCGATGTGCTGGCCGTGGCGCTGCTGGTCGTCTTGTACTTGCTTAATCGGCGCGGGTTTGTGACGGTTGCCCTGGTGGGGTTGCTCGTCCTGATTATGGCAAGCTTGCTGCAAGCGGGACTGACGGTGAATGGCCTGGTCCCGCTGGTCTATCCCGCCCTCTTTGTGCTGGTGATCATCACCGTCGGGGTCTTTCTCTCGCCGCGCGCCGTGTTGCTGGCTGTGGTTAGTGTGAGTGTCATCACCTTCTGGTATTTCCAGGTGAGCAGTGCCCCCGGCGTGCTGCCCTACCGGATCTCGTATCCCGACCAGCTTGCGCTGTATATGTATACCCTCCTGATCCTGTTTGTGGGGGCGGGGGCGCTCTCCTGGCTCTCCAGCCGCATGATGGATGAAACGCTGATCAACTTGCGCCGCCGGGCGGTCGAACTGGAGGCGGCCTACCGCGAACTGACCGAGCAAAGCCAGCGCGAACATGACCTGGGGACCAATATCAGCACGCTATCCTCCCGGCTGTCGGGGGTAAGCAGCCGCCAGGTGCAGGGGGTCGGGACACAAAACCGGGCGATCACCAATGTTGTGACGGCGGTCAGCGAGTTGCACGCTGCCGCCAACCAGATCGCCTCGCTGACCCAGGACGTGCGCGGGGCGGCTAACGCCGCCATGACGAGCGTCACCCATGCTCAGGAACTGGTAGCGCACAGCCGCGAAGTGGTCCAGCGCAACCGTACCCAGGTGCAAACCGTGATCGACCGGATGACGGTGCTGGATCGGCTGACCAGCCAGATTACCACGTTTGTCGATGGCATCCGGGAGCTTTCAGAGGAGACCCAGTTGCTGGCGCTGAATGCGACTATCGAGGCGGCAGGGGCGGGGGTGTTGGGGCGGCGCTTCGGCGTGGTGGCCGACGAGGTGCAAAGTTTGTCCCGCCGTTCCAACGAATTCGTAGAGCAGATCCGTCTCGCCCTGAACGGCTTGCGGCAGGCCGGGCAAACGGCCCTGGAGGCGACGCAGGGCAGCCTGCGGGTGGCGGATCAGGTGCAGGAAGTGTCCGACGAGGTGCGCGAGGCCCAGGCGCAGATTGTGGGCGCGGTGGAACAGACCAACGGCCTGGTCCAGCAAATATCGTCGGCCACCAGCCAGCAAAACATGGCGACCGAGCAGGTCACCCAGATCATCCACCAGCTTGCCACCGACGCGAATGCGACGATCCAGGAAACCCAGGATCTCGAAGCGGTGAGCGGGGAGT
>JBBSAN010000503.1:0-5507 GCA_038252265.1 Chloroflexia bacterium | reverse complement strand
ATACCCGCGCCGGTATCCTGCACCGCAATGTGGGCCAGGCCCGCCTCCGCCGTGCCGCGTAGGGTCACCGCCCCGCCCGCCGGGGTGTAGCGCAGGGCGTTATCAATCAGGTTGAGCAGCACTTGCTTGAGCTGCCCAGGGTCGCCCACGATCCATAAGGGCTCCGTACAGGCTGACGTGAGGCGCACCGCCCGGTCCTCGGCCAGCACGCTCATTTGCCGGGCGGCAGCAGCCAGGGGGGCGCAGGCGTCCATCGGTACGCGGCGAACCGGAGGGGCGCTATCCGTGCTGGTGCTGTCCAGCCGCGAGAGGGTCAGCAGGTCGTTGACCAACCGGCCCAGGCGGTCCAGTTCGTCGTGGATGGCCCGCGCCGACCCCTCGATCACCCGGCTGTCGTTGCCGTGCGCCCCGATCATCAGGATCTCGGTCAGCCCTTTCAGCGAGGTCAGCGGGGTGCGTAGCTCGTGCGAGGCATCGGCCACAAAGCGGCGCTGCGCCTCCAGCGTGGCGACCAACCGCCCGACCATATAGTCGAAGGTGTGCCCCAGCCGGGCGACCTCGTTGCGCCCAGGGGGGAGTTGCAAACGCCGGGCGAGATCGCCCCCGGCAATCGCTTCGGCGGTGGTGGCAACCCGGTCGAGCGGACGCAATACCCCCCGCGTGACAACCATGCCCAGGATCACTCCGGCGATGGTGCCGCCCAGCACGCCCAGCAGCAAGTAGGTGCCCAACTGATCCAGCGCGGCATCGGTGGCGGCCAGCGAGGCCGATTGCTCCAGCAAATAAGTGGTGGTGGTGCCCGTCCCCGTCGAGGTAGGCGCGCGCCAGACCACGGGCATGAGGACGACCACCTGGCGGCTGCCATCGGTGCGCTGGGCGATCCAGTGCAGCGGCTTGGTGTTCTGAAGGGCGGCGGTCGCCTGTTGCGCGGTCACGTCTTCCACCAGCGGGGGTGTCTCCCCCGGTAGCCCCTGCGTGGAGGTGATAACGGTGCCCTGCGTATCCAGCACGGCTACCGTGACGGCGGGGCCACTCAGCCCCCGGATCAGATTTTCCAGCAGGTCCGCCGGGGTCGTGAACCGCTGCCCGCCGCCCCGCTCTGGCTGATTGGGATCGGGCGTCCCTAGATTCGGCACTACGGTGCCGGACACTATGCCCCCTGGCCGGTCGGTGAGGAACCGGGGCGGCTGGCGCGCCACCAGCCGGGTCGCGGTCTGTTCCAGCCGATCCGCCGCATCCTGGACCAGGAAGCCTTCTTGCTGGGTGTAGACCAGCGTGCCGACGAGAGCCAGCGTCACGGCCAGCAGCAAGGTGTAGAGCGCGCTCAACTGCCAGCCCAGGGGGATGTTCCAGAGCAACATGCTCAATGGCCCCTGGCGGCGGGGCGGCGGGAGCGCAGGAGCACGCCCGGTCGCGTCAGTCCCGTTCATCGGTCGGCTCCAGGCTGTAGCCCACGCCGCGCACGCTGCGGATCAGCGTGCGTTCTTCGTCGCCCAGCTTCTCGCGCAGGTAGCGGATGTAAACATCGACCACGTTCGTGTCGCCAAAATAATCATAGCCCCACACCCGGTTCACAATCGCTTCCCGCGAGAAGACCTGCCGTGGGTGCGAGAGCAGCATCTCCAGCAGGTCGAACTCGCGCGGAGTTAGCTCCATCGGGCGGTCGCCCCGCTGCACCCGGTGGGTCTGGCGGTCCAGCAGCACGTCGCCCGCACGGAGGGTGCTTTGCAGGTTGATCCCCCGCCGGCGCAGGATCGCCTTCATCCGCGCCAGCAACACCGGCAGGGTGAACGGCTTGATCAGGTAGTCGTCGGCCCCGCTTTCCAGCCCGACCACCTGATCTTCGTCCTCGCCCCGCGCAGTCAGCATGAGGATGCCCACGCTCCCACTATTGCGTAAGCGGCGGCAGACTTCGAGGCCGTCGAGACCGGGCATCATCCAGTCGAGGATGACCAGATCGGGCTTGGTCGCGCTGGCCTGCTGGATCGCTTCCAGGCCGTTGCGGGCGATGCTCACTTCAAACTTCTCATAGCTGAGCGCGATGCTCAACATTTGCACAATCAGCGGCTCATCATCCACCACCAGAACGCGCACCGGGCGTTCACCGTCGCCGGTACCAAGTGCCGCTCCCTCTGTATTGCTCACCTGCTCGTTCCTCCATGCACCAATGTATCCGGGATGCGGTGTTCACCACACTCCGCTAATAGTATAGCGCGAATAGCAGCTAAATGCTATGCGCGGTAGCACCCGCCCAGGGTTTCTACATTCTGGGGTTACGCGCTGTTCACGTAGCGGCGCACCCACGTGTGCGCCTGGTGGGGCGTCCGCGAGCTTCAGACAGCCGTGCGTCCGGGCGCAGACTATTCGGACGCCCCAGCAAGGCCGACACATGGGTCGGCCCCTACCCAGGAGAAGGCGTTCGCCCGGACACGCCGAAGCCGCCCGGCCCTGTTGAGGGGCCGGGCGGGATGAGAGGGGCGAGGTGGCAATGTTAGAAGTTGGGGGCCGGGACGGTGACCGGCGCATCAGCGCTAGTTCCGGCGTCGGCCACATGCTGAAGGCTGTCCACCACCCGCAGCAGGCTCTGGGCCAGGGCGCTGGACTGGTGTGCCGCCGTGTAGTTGCCCGCCTGATAGCTGTCGTAGGCCGTCTTGTAGGCCGCCTGGGCCTGGGTCAGATAGCTCTGAGCGTCGGCGTTGGTGCCGATGACTGCGCCCTGGCTGACGATAGTGTTGTAGGTATGTTGCAGTTCACGGCTGGACTGAGCCTGGGTCGGGGTCGTGGTTGCCTGTGCCCCGTCCATCGGGCCGTGCATCCCGTTCCCCGGCGATTGCTGGCTGTACGAGGGCAGCTTGTCGGCCCCTAACGCCTGCTGCATCGCCAGTTCGGCGGTGCGCGCTACAGCCTGCGCTGCCTCGGCATAGGCGCTGGCCGGCCCGTACTGCTGGGCCGTCTGCGCCGTGGTGGCCTGAGTCATCAACTTATCGGCTGCGGTGATCCAGCTTTGCACGCTGGCGGTATCCATCTTGCCGGTGGCGTAGGTCAGATCGCTCTTGACCAGGGTAATGAACGTAGTGGTCCGGCTGATCGCGTTGGTTGCGCCATCAGCGGTCGCGGCAGCCCCGGCCCCACCGGGGCCGCGCCCGCCCTCCCTGCCCATCCCCATACCCATGCCGCCCGGTCCACCCCCACGCCCGCCAGGGGCCGCCGGGTTCATGGCCGCGCCTGGGGTGGTGGCGGGAGCCGGGGTCAGGGCCGCCGTGGCGCTGCTCGGCGGGGTCTGCGCCGAGGCGGTGTTGGTTGCCAGCAGGGTGCCGCTCAGCGCCAGCCCCAGCGTGAGGGCCGCGCCCGCCAGCCAGCGGGTATACGTCTTACTAAACATTGGGTGTCTCCTTTAACGGTTGTTGATTGGTTGGTCTATTGGTTGGTTAATTCGGCTTGTTATCAGCGCGGGTTGTAAGCCTTTGTCGATGTCCGCGTTGTTCTGCGGTACATCTCTAGTTTAGCGCGCCAGAGTTAAAGGACGGCGGGACAATAATTAGGGATTCATGAGATCGCGGGGCCTCCCCCTACGCCGGTAACATGATCGTCGCCTACCACGGCTCGTGGAACAGCGCCACACCCACCGGCTATAAGGGGGTGCGCGTGGCGATGAACAACGGGCAGGTGGCCGGGCAAGATGCCGACTTCGTAACCGGCTTCCAGCAGGCCGACGGCACCGTCTGGGGGCGACCCGTCGCCGCTGCGGTTGGGGCCGAGGGCGCGCTCTACATCACCGACGACAAGGCGGGCGCGATCTACCGGGTGTACCGCAGCGGGCAATAGGCCCGGCACCGGGAGCAAATCGCGCGCTCGAAGACAACAAAAACAGGGCCAGCGGCTAACCGCTGGCCCTGCTTTTTCACCAGGGAGGACTCCTCATTGATATCGGATATGCGCTCACCCCCTTTGTCTGCGTAATCTCTGCGTTGGCACCAGTCAGAACATCTGCGGATTGTGGGATGTGACCACCTCCTTTCAGGTGTGCTTAGTTACCCGTGCTGCTGGTCGAGGCGGGCCACGCCTGGAGCGTCACCGAGATGCTTTGCGGCTGCCCGTTGCGGACAATCGTCAGGGTCACTTTTTCGCCGGGCTGCTTGTTGTTCAGGTAGGTGGTCAGCTCGGCCACTGTCCCGACCGCCTGGCCGTCCACGGCGGTGATAATGTCACCGACCTTGTCCAGTTGGGTCGAGTCCTGGCTGTTGACGGTGGAGCCTTGCAGCCCCGCGACCGCCGCCGGGCCGTTGGCGACCACATCGGCCACCAGAATGCCCTTGCTCACCGGCAGGTTATACTGCGCCTGCATGTCGGAGGTGATCTCGGTACCCGAGATGCCCAACCACGACCGCTGGACCGTGGCCCCCTGCTCGATTTGCGGCAGCAGGGTCTTGATGTGGTCAATCGGGATAGCCAGGCCGATGCCGGTGAAGGCTTCAATCGGGCTTTCGATCATGGTGTTGACCCCAATCACTTCGCCGTCGGCGTTCAGCAGCGGGCCGCCGCTATTGCCGGGGTTAATCGCCGCGTCTACCTGGATCAGGCCGCTCAGGGTGCGGCTGGTGGTGCCCCCGGCGTCGCGGTTCAAGCCGCTGACGATGCCGGAAGTCACGCTCTGGTCCAGGCCGAACGGGTAGCCGATGGCGATCACGGCATCCCCGACGCCGACGCTAGACGAACTGCCCAGAGTGGCGGGCGTGAGCTTGGTCGAACCGGCATCGATCTTGATCAGCGCGAGATCATCTTGCTGCGCGGAGCCGACCACGGTCGCCGCGAACTGGGTGCCGTCTAACAGTTCGACCTTGATGCTGGTTGCGCCATTGATCACATGATAGTTGGTGAGAATATCGCCTTGCGCGTCCACAATAATTCCGCTGCCGGTGGCTTCACCGCTCGCCTGGAAGCGCCCGGTGCTGCGGATCAGCGAAGTGATCATGACCACCGACGGCGACACCTTCTGGTAGACCGAGTGGATCGTTTCCGGCGCGATCTGGGCGACCGCTTGTCCATAGGTGGTGGTGGCGGCAGTCGTCGTGGTCGTCGCGGCGGTGGTGGCGACGGCGGCGGTGCTATGGCTGGCGGTCAGCAAGGCGACCTCCGCGCCCACGCCGCCGAAGACCATACTCAGCAGCAGGGTCGCCACAATCAGCAGGCCGGGGAAGACCCCAACGCGCTTGGGGCGGGGCGCAGAGTGAAGCTGGGTGGGGGTCGGTGGGGTCCAGGTCTGGCGGTGTTCTGGCGCGGGTCCGGCAACCGGCGTGCCGCTGATAAAGTCTTCGGGAGCCTGGCTCTCGGTCGGTTGTTCATTGATATTAGCGTCCATCTGCGGGTCTCCTCTTATTATGTAGGTGGTTTTTGTTTGGCTCAGGGTGGAAACGTGAGGCGCGGGGTGCAACGGGTTCTTGTCAGGTCACGCCGGTTTCCGATTAAGTCATTGGTGCTAATTTGCCCCAGGTCAGCCACCCTTTGTT
>JBBSAN010000502.1:0-5510 GCA_038252265.1 Chloroflexia bacterium | reverse complement strand
GGCCTGATCGCGCAGATATAGCCGTAACTGCCCGCCTTGCTGAAGGTCAGTTTGTACTCCGGCGCCTGCCCCGGATCGCGCCCGATCAGGCCCGACCCGGCCCCGGCGGTGTCGTCATAGGTGGCCCCGCCGCTGGGGAAGATCACCTGCGGGTTCAGGACCGCGTCCTGGCCGACGATCTGGGTGTATTCCAGGCTCTTTTGGCCGGGCGCTAAGAAATTAACAGCGTGAAATTCGCCCGCGTTGATTTTCCAGATGATGCTGTCGCCCTCGTTGATGGTGATGCTGTCGGGATAGAAGCGCATGAACTGCCACGCGCCCATCGCGGTCCCCATGGTTTCGGCCCCCACCAGGACGGTCCAGGTCTGTGGCCCGGCTTGCGCTGCTGGTGCCGCCAGAGTGCGCGGGGTGCCCACAACGCTGACGTACAGCCACGGGGCGATCAGCCCGGCGCTTAACCACAGCTTCCCACGCATAATGCACAACCTCCTCGTTACACGGATGTGCCTTCGTTCACCCGCCCGGTTGACTCAATGGATCGGCTCCCCACTGCCGCGCCCCGGGCTCCGCCGAAGGCTGCGGGAGGAGCACGGCATCGATTATAGCAATATAAGGGGCGAATCTCAAGTAGCGTTACGGTTTAATCGGGCATAAACCTGGGGGTTTGGGCCAGCCCCCCGGCCCGCCGGGAGCGGAACGGGCACAAAGAACCGGTTGCAGCACAGGGCCGGCAACCGGTTATGGCGGGCTGATTCAGTGCGAGCGGGGCGCGGCGTTTAGGCTGCGGCCTCGCGGGGCGACCGCTGGCGGCGGCGGCGGGGGCCAGGGTTGCGGGTGATGTCGGCAGGGCCGGGCGGGCCGGGGCGACGCGCCGGGGCGGCGGGGGCCTCGGCAGGCCGGGACGCCGGTCGGGTGCTTGTGGCCTTCACCGCCGGGGGGCTGACGGGCCGTCGCCGGGGACCCTGCGGCTCGCGGGGCGGGCGGGCGAACTCGGTGTTGCGCGCCGGGGCGGCGGCGTTGTAGTCGAACCCCGGCAGTGTGAGGCGGGCCACCTTGGCCCCCAGCACGCGCTCGATGGCGCGTACCGTCTCGGTATCCTCGTCGGTGATCAGCGTGAACGCATCGCCCAGGCGCGCCGCCCGGCCTGTGCGCCCGATGCGGTGGGTATAAGCGTCCGCCGTGTCGGGGATATCATAGTTGATAACGTGCGAAATCCCGCTCACGTCAATGCCGCGGGCTGCGATATCGGTCGCCACCAGGATCTGGAAGGTGCCGTCGCGGAAGCCGTCCAGCGCCGCCTGCCGCCGGTTCTGCGATAGATTGCCCTGGAGCGAGGCCACGCGATAGCCCGCCTTCGCCAACTGCTCATCGAGCCGCTTGGCCCGGTGCTTGGTGCGGGTAAAGACCAGCACCGACTCGGTATCGGTGTGCCGCAGCAGTTCCATGAGCAGCCCCGTCTTGAGGTGCGCCGCGACCGGATAGAGCGCGTGCGTGACCGTATTGATCGGCACGGCCAGCCCGATTTGCACCGTCGCCGGGTCGCGCAAGACCTCGTCAGCCAGGCGGCGAATGTCGGGGGGCATGGTCGCCGAGAAGAGGAGCGTTTGCCGGGCCACCGGCAAGTGGCGCATGATGCGGCGGATGTCGGGCAGGAAGCCCATGTCGAACATGCGGTCCGCTTCATCCAGCACCAGGATTTCCAGGGCGGAGAGCACGATGGTGCTCTCGGCAATATGGTCGAGCAAGCGGCCCGGACAGGCCACCACGATCTCGACGCCCCGGCGCAGTTGCGCGACCTGGGTCTGGCTGCTCACGCCGCCGTAGATGGTGACGCTGCGCAGCCCGGTCTGGCGGCCCAGCGCACCGATGGCCTGGTGGGTCTGTTCGGCCAGCTCCCGTGTGGGGGCCAGGATCAGCGCCCGCACCCGCCCGCGCGGGCCGTCCAGCAGGCGCTGGAGGATGGGCAGCACGAAGGCGGCGGTCTTGCCGGTGCCCGTCTGGGCCAGGCCCATCACGTCGCGGCCCTGGAGGACCAGCGGGATGGCCTGCGCCTGAATCGGTGTGGGCACCTTGTAGTCAAGCGCCTGGATCCCTGCCACGATTCGCGGGTCAAAATTAAACGATTGGAAAGTCACTATCTATCCTTTATCATGGGGTGCCCGGCGGCAACCACGCGCCCAACAAAAAGCCCGGTAGCTGACCGGGCTCCAACAGAAGGCAATATTGCATTACACTGGGCCTGTATCTATTATTCAACAGATATAGTATACTCGATTTAGGCCTGATAGTCAAGCACAGGCGCGTTTGGCCCCCAGCGGGCCGCGTCAACGGCGGGTGATCGGCGGAGCGCGTGCCCTCGGCGGAGCCGCTGACGGCACGGGGCGGGGGTGTGCGTGCTATAATGAAGCTGCGGCCTGGGGCAACACCTGTCGCCTTTATGCCGACCCGCTTCCACCCGCCATCCCGTCTAGCCGGGTGTTCGTGGCTGCGCCGCTTGCGCCATGTTGTGATGGAGTGTAGAATAGAGCCATGCCAGATCCTGCCCTCTCCCTGACCGATGATCAGCGTCATCGCTTGCTCGACGCGCTCGACCGGCTCGCTATCAGCGAGACACCTGCCGGGCGGACGCTTTTGCTGGCGAACCTCCCGCCCGCCCCGACCGCGATGCTGGCCCGCCACGATGGCAAGATTGATGACTTGGCCGCTCTGGTGGACGGCATCGCCGCCTGGGATGCGCTGGACGATGGCACTCCCGCTCTGCTGGGGTTGATCGGCACGGCCCGCTTCTACAGCGCGGGCAGCCCCGCCGCTGACACCCTGCGTGACCTCTACCGCGAACTCGTCTATGCGGCTGCCGGGGGCACCGCGCCGGGGGTGATTGCCCTGGCTCCCCGCCTGGGGCCGCAGGCCACGCCGTATATGGGCGAGCTATTGGTCCGCGCCTGGCGCGAAGTGCGCTTCGAGACGGGCGAATTGGCCGGCCACGCCGACTCGGTCTGGTCGGTCGCCGCCTTGCCCGACAGCACGCACGTGCTCACCGGCTCCCGCGATCAGACGCTGCGCCTGTGGGACCTGACGACCGGGCAGACGGTGCGCGTGTTCACCGGGCATACCGACGAGATCAATGCCGTGGCGGTCAGCCCTGATGGGCAGCAGGCGTTGTCGGGGGCCGATGATCAGACGCTACGCCTGTGGGACGTGACGAGCGGGGCCTGCCTCCAGGTGCTGGCCTGGCATACCGCCTGGGTGCGCGCCGCCGCCTTCACCCCCGATGGGCAGCAGGGCGTCTCCGGCTCCCGCGATGAGACCTTGCGCCTGTGGGATCTCGCCACCGGCCAGTCCCGCCATACCTATACCGGGCACACCTCCTGGATCCGCGCCGTGACCGTCACCCCCGACGGCCAGCACATCCTCTCCGGCTCCGAAGACAAGACGCTGATCCTCTGGGATCTCCTCACCGGTAGCCCGATCCGCACCTTCGTCGGCCACACCGACTGGGTCAATGCCGTGGCCGTCACCCCCGACGGGCGGCAGGCGCTGTCCGGCTCCGGCGATGGCACGCTGCGCCTGTGGGACCTCCAGACCGGGCGCGAACTGCGGACCTTCACCGGCCACAACGACTGGGTCAAGGCGGTGGCGATCACCCCCGATGGGCGGCACGGCCTGTCCGGCGGGGCCGACGGCACGCTGCGCCTGTGGGACCTGGGATCGACCCAGGTGTTGCGGACCTTCACCAACCTGGGCGGCTCGGTCGCCGCCGTCACCTGCACCCCCGATGGCCGCACCATCGTCGCCGGGGGCTGGGATGGCCGCGTGCGGACCTGGCGCGTGCCGGGGGGGTTGTTGGGGTAGGGTGGGGCGGCTTGCGAGTCGTCAGACAGACGCATCACGCATCACGCATCACGCCCATACGTCCGCCCTTTCCACGCCGGGCCGCGCCCGCGCAGATAGGTGTAGGCCGACCAGAGCAGCAGGCCATCGCCCAGGAGCACGGCCAGGGGGTAGGTGAGGGCGTAGGCCGGGGAGAGGCCGAGGGTGCGGGCGATCCAGGCGCGGACGAACCATTGCGGGACGAGTTGGGCCAGGGCGTGGGCGGCCCGCCGTTGCCCCGCTGTCCGTTGCGCGGGGGTCGCCCCAGCCGCCGCTGCCACCAGCCCCCACCCTAGCCGCCCCCACGGCGCGACGCCGTAGAGTGTCAGCATGGCGACGACGAGGAGCACACGCCGGAGATTGTAGTCGGCGGCGGGGAAGAGCGTTTTGCCGAAGCCGCGCCACATCGTCGGCAGGTCGGCATAGACCCGGCAGTGGACCAGTTCCGGCGCGTGGGCCATGCGGATCCGCGCCCCTGCCGCCTTCATCCGCCGGGCCAACGCCAGGTCTTCTGCGATCGCCCCCCGCACCGCCGCCTGCCCGCCGACCCCGGCATAGGCCGCCCGCCGCACCAGCAGCCATTGTCCGTTGGCGCTGGCGATGGGGCTGCGTGGATCGTTCACCTGGGCCATCGCCCCCACCAGCAGGGTATAGAGTTCGCCGGTGTGCGGCACCAGCACCCGTTCCCAGAACGAGCCGAGGTCGAGGTGGGGCAGGAGTGTCAGCAGGTCCAGCCGTTCCCGCGTGGCGTAACCTAGCGCCGCCGCCAGCATTAACGGATGATGGCGGGTATCGGCGTCCACGAACAACAGCCACTCGGCGCGTGGATCGGCCACCGGCGCGCCCTGGGCCAGCGCCCAGTTCTTGCCCGTCCAGCCGGAGGGCAGGAGTGCGCCGGGGACCACGCGCACGCGGGGGTCGCGGGCGGCCCACCGGGCCAGCGCCGCCCCGGTGCCATCGGTTGAACCGTCGTCTACGGCGACGATCTCGTAGGCCGGGTAGTCCTGGCGGGTGAGGGTCTGGAGCAGCGGGTCCACGTGTGCCGCCTCGTCGCGCAGCGGCACAATGATCGTCACCCACGGCGCGGGGGTGCCTTCCGGCCAGGGTGCCGGCCCCAGGCGCGACCCGGCGCGGAAGTTCTGGGCCAGCCCCACGGCGACCCCCGCCGTCACCGCATTGGTGATGATCGTGTCGCGCCAGAGCGAATGGCGGATAGCGTGCAGGTATCGGTTCATCAGCATCAATTTCCACCACGAAGGACACGAAAGGTCTGGGCGCGTCGTTCTTCGTGATCTTCGGGCCTTTCGTGGTGCAACACCGCATTCCGGGATCGCACTTTGCTTTTAGTAACGTCTACACATCAGGAACCAGGCCATGCCAAAATTAGAGAAAGCGTTGCGGCGTGAAGCCCGCAAGCGCAAAGAACAAAAGAACGAAACGATGGGCGTGCGCACCTCTACCTTGCGGGCGGGTGAGGGCCTCGTGCGCCTCGAAATTGGGCGCAAGACGAAGGGCAAGAAGGCCAAGAAAGGCAAGCGGTAGGGGCGAGTGGTCAGTGGTCAGTGGTCAGTGGTCAGTGGTCAGTGGTCAGTGGTCAGTATTAGATATTCATAAAAATAGAAAGCGCGATCAGCTTTATG